>DAIDAO010000036.1 GCA_027310575.1 bacterium
CGTCGGCTCCCCCGCCCCGTCCTGCACCCGCGGTCCAGGCCCCTCCGCGCCCGGCAGCGGCCCCCCCGAAGCCTCCGGCGCCTCCGGCCGCGCCGCTCCCCGCGCAGGCTCCCAAGAGCCAGGGGAGGAGGAACTTCATCAAGGCGCTCGCTGCGGTCAGCGCCATACTGGCGGTCTTGCCCTTCGTGCCTTGGAGCAACTATCTGCTCTCGTCCGTCTCGAGCTCTGGCGCCCTGCAGAGGCAGAAGGTCGTCCTCGACATGAACACCGCGACCAACAAGAACGCGAACGGCGCCGTGGCAGGGCTGCCAGTCAAGGTGAGCGACCTGACGTCTTTTCCGGAGAACGGGACGTGGCTTTTCACCTATCCTTCGTCTGGGGACGTCAACGTCGACTCGCAGAACCCGGACACTTTCCAGAAGTGGCAGCTCGTCAGGCTCCCGTCGCAGCTGGGCGGGTCCGACGCGGGCGCAGCCGCCTTCGTCGCGCTGAGCAAGGTCTGCGTGCACCTCTGGTGCAGCCCTAACTACGACCCGCAGAAGTCCACGAACCCGCAGTACGAAACGTACCAGTGCCCGTGCCATGGAAGCATCTACGAGATGCCCGACGGCAAGGCGGTGGCTGGGCCGGCGTCCCTGCAGGCGTTCCCGACGAACTCGATTCCGATGCTCACGCTCACCGCCGACTCGGACGGGTACCTCTGGGTCGAGAAGCCCGTCTTCGACGTGGAGCACAACGGCGTGATCGGCTACGGCCGCGACTACGCGAGCTATCAGAACTACATCCTCCCCGTCGCGGAGGGAAAGGTGAAGCCATGAGCCAGCAGCCCAAGGGGGACGTCGTCTCCAGGCTCTACAATTGGGTCAAGGCCGGCCTTGAGAGGACCGTGTACATGGGGGTGCAGTACACCTATCCGAAGCGCTTCGTGAGCCCCCTCGGGTACCTGGGCGTCCTGACCGGGATCACCTTCCTCGTCCTCGGAGTGACCGGGGGCCTCCTGATGATCTACTACCAGCCCACGCTTTCGGGGTGCGGGAGCGTGACCTGCGCCTTCGGGAGCATAGAGAGGATCAACAACTCCGTCCCGTTCGGCTGGCTGCTGAGGAACGTCCACTACACAGCGTCCAACGCGATGGTCCTGCTGGCCGTCCTCCACATGTACTACCAGTACTTCTCCGGCAGGTTCAAGATCAAGAACGAGATCCTGTGGGTGACCGGGGTCATCCTGGGAATAATCACAGGCCTGGAGGCCTTCAGCGGCTACGACCTCCTCTTCAACCAGAGGGCCGGGCTTGCGATCGAGATCGGCTCGTCCCTCGCGAACGCGTCGCCGCTGATAGGCGGGACCGTCCGCCTCGCCACCTTCGGCGCAGGGTTCACCGACTTCGTGCTGAGGCTCTACGCCGCCCACGTGTTCATCCTCCCCATGGTGATGCTCATCCTCGTCTTCATCCACTTCCCCCGCTACCTGGTCTTCGACCTGCCCGTCATCTCGACCGTCGTGGGGGGCCTGTTCCTCATCGCGGCCATATTCCCAGTCGCCGTAGGGATAGGCTACAGCCCGAGCAACCCGCAGCTCACGATCCCGGAGTGGTACCTTACGGGTATCTACGCGCTGCTCAGGACCGAGTTCGACAAGTTCGTGATGGGGGGCCTCATGCCCGCCCTGCTGTTCCTCATGGCGCTGGTCGTGCCCTTCGTGGACACGTCCAAGAAGCTGAACTGGAAGGACAGGCCGTTCTTCACAGCGCTCGGGATCACCACGATAGCGCAGGTACTCATAACGACGGCCTGGGGCTTCTACATCAACCCAGACACCAGCCTCCCGACGCTCGCGAGGCTCTTCGTCGACCCGGCGCTCTACTTCTCTTCCATGCTCGGCGTGACCGTCCTGTCTTTCGTATTCACGTACGCCTTCCTGAGGTACCTGAAGAACAAGGAGAGGGTGAGGCGGGCGGTCGCGCCTTCGGCCCCACTGCTCACGAAGAAGTGGGTCTTCATCATCTTCCTGACGCTCGTCGGAGCCCAGCTCGCGCTGAACTTCTTCGCCTGGACTGCGGCCCTTTCAAGCCTCAACGCGCTCGCTCTGTTCGACTCAGGGGCCATCCTGGTCACCTTCGGGGTCATCGTCCACCTCTACAGATACAGCCAGAGCCTGCCCTTCTAAGCCCGGACCCGGATCTCGGCCGCCATCTCGAGCCACCTCGGCCCGACCTCCCTGACCTTCCTGACTGCGCACTTCGCATCTGGGACCAGCCCGGACAGCTCCTCTCGCAGGCCTTCGGCGGCCTCAGCCTCGTCCTCGCCTAGGACGTGCCTGTAGTAGTGGATCGTGGCCTTCGCCTTCGCCATCCTGAGTGCCGTCGGGAGGAACCTGTCGGCCTCGGACGGGTGCGGCATCAGGATCCTGTCGAACTTCGACTTCGTCGCCCTCGGGAGCTCTGAAGCGTCCCCCTTGATCACGGTCACCAGGCGCTCGACCTTGTTGAGCCTGTCGTTCTCCTCGTGCAGCTCGGCCGCGTACGCGTTCAGCTCGCAGCTTGTCACGCTCGCGCCCGCGATCTTCGCTATGGGGATGGAGAACGGGCCCACCCCTGCGAACATGTTGAGGACCCTCTCCGACCGCTTCACCTGCCGCGCGATCCTGAGCCGCTCGGTCGAGAGGCGGGGGGAGAAGTAGCACTTGGCGACGTCGACCCTGTACGAGCAGCCGTTCTCCCTGTGCAGGGTCAGGGTCCTCCGCTCCCCAGCCAGGTGCCTGAGCTTCCTCAGCCTGAACTCCCCCTCTATCCCCCCCTCCTGCTCCATCACGACCCTGACGTTCTTCAGCTCCGAAAGGAGCGCGGACGCCACCTTCTTCTTCTCAGGCGAGGAGAACTCGGCCAGCCTCACGATCGCTATGTCCCCGACGACGTCCACACCGGACGAGGCCCTCGCCGGGTCCCCGACCCCTGACTTCGAGAGCGCGGCCCTAATCAGCCGCGGCACTCTCTTCCCTCTGGGTCGAGACGTAGTAGTACGCCCCTCTGTCCTTCTGCTCCCTGTCCAGCTTGCTCCCCGGCTTGTTCACCCTCGGCCTCCCGGTGTTGACGTCTCTCCTGTACGTGAGCCCGACCTTCTTCAGGAACTCGTTCATCCCTTCCTCCTTCGTCAGCGGCGAAGTCGCCTCCCCGGACACCCCCGGCTCCCCCGCGAAGACAAGCAGCCTGTCTGACACTATGTCGACCACCTGCAGGTCGTGGTCTATCACCACCGCCGCCTTCCCGCGCGCCTTCACCATCCTGTTGATCGCCCTCGCCACGACGAACCTGTCCTCCACGTCGAGGAAGGCCGAGGGCTCGTCCAGGGCGTACACCTCCGTGTCCTGCGCCATAGTCGCCACTATCGCCACCTTCTGCAGCTCCCCGCCGCTCAGCTCCCCCATCCTGCGGGCTAGGAGCTTCTCGATCCTGAGCGGGACCGCGAGGTTGTCCTGGAGTATCGGCTCGCTGTACCTTGTGCCGAGTGTCGACATGAAGAACTCGTCGACTGTCCCGTCGAACTCTGAGCTGAGGTATTGGGGCTTGTAGGCCACCTTCGCGTCCACATGGACTGTCCCTCTGGAGGGCTTCTCCTCCCCTGCGAGCATCTTGAGGAAGGTCGTCTTTCCGAGCGCGTTGGCGCCGACCACGCCGAGTATGCTCCCGCCGTTGATCTGCCCCTCGCCGACCCCCAGCCTGAACGACCTGTACGACTTCGCCAGCTTGGTGTACTTCGCGACTACCTCCTCGCTCTCCACCGTCTCCCCAGCGGCCCTCTGGCCGAAGGTCACTGCGTGGTCGCGGAACCTGATGTTCTCCTGCGGGAGGTACCCGTCCAGGAGCGCGTTGATTCCTGTCCTCGACGCGTAGAGCCCGGAGACGATGCCATACGCGCCGGGCTCGCCGTAGATTATCTGGACGTAGTTGGTGACGTAGTCGAGGAAGGCTATGTCGTGCTCCACTACGAGGACCGACTTGCCCGACTCGGCTATGCCTGTGATGAGCTTGGAGACGGCGAGCCTCTGGTAGACGTCGTTGTAGGACGAGGGCTCGTCGAAGAGGTAGAGGTCGGCGTCCTTCAGGGCCGCTGCCGCGACTGCCACCCGCTGCAGCTCCCCCCCGCTCAGGTCTGGCACCTTCTTGTTCAGCGTCTCCTTCAGGTTGAGGGTCTCCACGACCTCGTCCATCCTCTTCCTCTCGTCCATCTGCTCGAGCAGGAGGCGCGTCTCCTTCTTCCAGGCCTCGGGGAGCCTGTAGACCGCCTGCGGCTTCAGCGAGACCCTCAGCTCGCCGGCCGCGACCCTTTCGAAGTGCTCCTTCATCTCCCGGCCGCTGAGGTACTTCAGGAACCTGTCCCAGGTCGCCTCCCCATCGTACTCCCCGAGGTTCGGGACGAGCTGCCCCGCGAGTATCTTGAGCGCAGTCGACTTGCCTATCCCGTTCCTCCCGACCAGCCCCACGACCTGCCCCTTCCGCACCGTGGGGATGCGGAACAGGCGGAACGAGTTGACCCCGTACTGGTGGATCTTGTCGCTCTTCAGCTCCTCGCTGAGGTTGAGGATGTCGATGGCGTCGAAGGGGCAGACCTTGATGCAGATGCCGCACCCGATGCAGAGCTCCTCCGATATCAGCGCGATCTTGTTCTCAGGGAGCGTGATGCACTCCTGCCCGTTGATGTTGACCGGGCACTCCTTGATGCACTCGAGCCCGCACTTCTTGCTCTGGCAGAGGTCGTCGTCCACTACAGCGACGCGATGAACCATCTCGATAGCACCTAGCGTTCAGCCAGTCTCTTCGGTATCGGGCAGAACGTGCATATGGTAGGGTCTCCTGGGATGGAGAGGCTCTCCAGGGTGTGCCTGGTCCTCATGGATTCCCACACCGCCTTCTCCTTCGCCACCCCGGAGAGGTGGATGGCCTCGTGCTCCTTTATCACGGGAAGGAGCCTGCACGCGGTGCAGATCGGCTTGACGAAGGCTGTCGGCTTCAGGGCCCCAGCGAACATGGCAGCGCCTGCCGACCCGATGAGCCAGAGGGAAAGGACCGGCCCCAGGACCCCTGCGGGCGCGACGAGCAGGTAGCCTATGATGCCGCTTGAAAGCATGAGCAGAACGCCGAGGAGAAGCCCCGTGCGACCCGGGTATAACGTCAGCCCTCGGGTGCTCTTCGATAGCGAGGGGAGAGCCAGGGCTGGGACCAACACCTGTAGGGTGACAGTGAGCCTCACCACTCTCATGCCTCTTGCGATAGCTTCCCAGTCCCGTGCGGAGTTCACACTCGGGGCAGATGCCATTTTCATCCCCTAGTGCTGGCCCCGTCTCTGCCGTTGCAGCCTCTGCTCGACCCTGTCCCTGAGGAGGGAGAGGTCCTTGCTCATCGGCCCTGACATCCTCAGGACGATCGGAGTTATCGAGACGTGCCTCTTCACCACGACCGCCTCCGCGTCCGTCCTCTCCGGGAAGCTCGAGAGCCTCTCCCCGAAGAGCCAGTAGTACGCCCTCCCCCGCGGGTCCCGCCTCACTATCACCTTGTCGGTGTACTTCCTCCTCCCCACCTCCGTGAGCTTGATCGGGGTCGTGGACTGGACCTTCCTGGGGAAGTTCACGTTGAGGATCTCGGCCCCCTCGGGCATCCCGTTCTCCAGGACGTCCCGTATGATCTCCGCGGCTATGATCCCCGCGTTGGTGAAGTCCGGCTGGTCGTACTCCAGGGCGAAGAGCGACTCTCCGCTCACCTCCATCGAGAACGCTATCGCTGGTATTCCGCTTATCGCAGACTCCAACGCCGCTGCGACAGTCCCTGACGCGAGGATGTCCTGGAAGGTGTTGTTGTCCCCTATGTTGATGCCCGAGACTACCAGGTCCGGCCGCCTCGGGAGGACCTTGTTCACCCCGACCATCACGCAGTCCCCAGGCGAGCCGGAGACCGCGTAGCACTCGAACTTGTCCCGCCGCACCCTCGTCACCCTCAGCGGCTTGTGGAAGGTCATGCTCAGCGCAGTCGCGCTCTGCGGCTGCTCCGGCGCCACGATTATCGCGTCTGCGCACTTGGCAGCCGCCCGCGCGAGCTCGATTATCCCGTTGCTCTGCACGCTGTCGTCGTTGGTGACCATCACCAGCTTCCTATTTTCCGCCACTACGCCTCGCCTTCGCCAGGGCTTTGTCTATAGACCTTCTGTCTTCGATTCCGTAGTACCTCGAAAGCACCCTGAGCCCGTCCTGCAGGGTCTCCTCTGTCAGGAGGACCTCCAGAGCTAGGCGCTCCTCCACGCTCAGCTGCAGGCCGTCCAGCCCCGACTTCAAGGCTTCGCGCTCGTCCACCAGCTCGTCGATCATCCTGCCCAACCGCTTCGCCTGGTTCCTGACCCGCCTCCTCATGACGAGCACGTCGGCCGCGGTCCCTTCAAGGTCTGAGGGGGAACGCGTGCCCCTCGGGGGGAGCAGTTCGGTGGGCTTGATGACGACGAGGTCGGACGTCGAATAGTCCCCGAGCAGCTGGCCCCTGGCCACATAGACCGCCCGCGCCTTGAGGGTCCTTATCGGGAGCCTTCTCTCCTCCACCAGTCCCAGTTCGAGGAGGCGCTTGAGATGCTTCAGCACCCCCTGCACGGAGATGCCAGTGATCGACGCCAGCTCTTTCAGGGTCCTTGGCCGTACAGAAAGCGCGTCTGCGATGCTGCGGCGGGCGTTCGACGAGAGGACGTCGTCGAGCGCGTCAGGGTTCAACACCCGTCCGGGCAGAAGGATTTATAAAAGGGTTTAACTACGAGCTAATTAACAAGTGGTGAATCAGGTGAGCGAAGACAGGCGAAAGGACCTCCGGGACATGCTGGACGAGCTGGACGAGTACATCGAGAACTTCCAGAAGGAGATGGAAGAGTCGGTCAAGAAGAGCATCCTGGGCGCGAAGCAGTCGGTGAAGCCCTTCGTGGCAGGGTTCTCCTTCAACCTCGGGCCAGAGGGCAAGCCCTCCGTCCAGACGTTCGGGAACAGCCCGATCGGCGGGGACGGGTTCAGGTCCCCTATCAACGAGCAGGTGGTGGACGAGAAAAGCGGCACGCTCCGGCTGCTCCTGGAGATGCCTGGGGTGGAGAAGGAGGACATCAGGGTGGAGGCCACTGAGGACACGGCCGTAATCACTGCGGAAAACGAAGGGCGCAAGTACCGAGCAGAGCTGGGGCTCAAGAGCCCGGTCAGATCGGACAGCGGCCGGGCCGAATACAAGAACGGGATCCTGGAGATTTCGTTCTCATTGAAGGACAAGGCTAATAAGGGCTTCAGGAAGGTAAACGTTGTCTGAGAGTGGCTCTGGAGTGAGTCAGCAGCAGGTCCAACTGAAGGTCCTCGAAGCTTACACGCGTGACGTCGGCAGAGGAGTGGCGAGGATAGACTACGACGCCATGGACGCGCTCGACGCGTCGACTGGCGACGTCATAGAGATCAAGGGGAAGCGGCGGACTGTCGCGAAGTGCCTCCCTCTGTATCCGTCCGACGAGGGTAGGGGCATAGTGAGGATCGACGGGCTGATCAGGAACAACGCCGGGGTGGCCATAGGCGACGTCGTGGTGGTGAAGAAGGTGAAGGCCCCGCCGGCCGAGAAGGTCGTCGTCGCGCCGCTCGAGGCGGTCCCGCCTATCGACGAGCGATACCTTGCCGACGCCTTGGAGAGCGTCCCGGTGACGAAGGGGGACAACATCATGATCCCATACTTCGGCGGAAGGCTGACCTTCCAGGTCGTGGGCGTGAGCCCGGTCGCCGACGCGGCCCTCATAACTCAGCGGACTGTGTTCGTCATCTCCGAGAAGGGCGAGGCCCTGCGCGGGGTCCCGCAGGTCACGTACGAGGACATCGGCGGGCTCAAGGACGAGATACAGAAGGTGAGGGAGATGATAGAGCTCCCGCTCAGGCACCCGGAGATTTTCGAGAAGCTCGGAGTGGAGGCGCCGAAGGGGATACTCCTCTACGGCCCGCCCGGCACCGGGAAGACCCTGCTGGCGAAGGCCGTGGCCACCGAGAGCAACGCGCACTTCATCCCGATAAGCGGCCCCGAGATCATGAGCAAGTTCTACGGCGAGTCGGAGGCCAGGCTCCGCGAGATCTTCAAGGAGGCCAAGGAGAAGGCGCCGACCATCATATTCATCGACGAGATCGACTCGATAGCGCCCAAGAGAGAGGAGGTGACGGGCGAGGTCGAGAGGAGGGTCGTCAGCCAGCTGCTCTCGCTCATGGACGGGCTGGAGGCGCGCGGAAAGGTCATCGTGATAGCGGCGACCAACAGGCCGAACGCCATCGACCCCGCGCTCAGGAGGCCGGGGAGGTTCGACAGGGAGATCGAGATCAAGGTCCCGGACAAGAAGGGAAGGCTCGAGATCCTCCAGATACACACCAGGCACATGCCGCTCGCGCAGAACGACGACAAGCACGGCGCCGTCGAGGGGATTGTTGACATCGAAAAGCTGGCCGCCGTAACTCACGGATTCGTGGGTGCGGACCTCGAGTACCTTTGCAAGGAAGCTGCGATGAAGACGCTTCGAAGGAACCTCCCGGACATCAAGCTAGAAGAGGACAGGCTAAGCCCGGAGACTCTGGACAAGCTCATAGTCACGATGGGGGACTTCGAGGGCGCGCTGAAGGACGTCATGCCGTCCGCGATGCGCGAGGTCTACCTGGAGACCCCAGACGTCAAGTGGGCCGACATTGGCGGACTGGATGGAGTAAAGAAAGAGCTGCAGGAGGCGGTCGAGTGGCCGCTGAAGTACCCGGACCTCTACGACAAGATAGGATACATGATGCCCAAAGGGATCATGCTCTACGGCCCGTCAGGGACAGGGAAGACCCTCCTGGCGAAGGCCGTCGCCACAGAGAGCGAAGCGAATTTCATCAGTGTAAGGGGTCCTGAGCTCCTCAGCAAATGGGTGGGAGAGTCCGAGCGCGGGATCAGGGAGGTCTTCAGGCGCGCCCGGCAGGCGTCCCCATGCGTGATATTCTTCGACGAGGTGGACGCCCTCGCCCCGACGAGGGGGATGGGCGGAGACAGCATGGTGACAGAGCGTGTCGTCAGCCAGCTCCTCACCGAGCTGGACGGCGTCCAGAGCCTCCAGGGGGTCGTGGTGCTCGCAGCAACCAACAGGATAGACATAGTCGACCCAGCCCTCCTCAGGGCAGGGAGGTTCGACAAGCTCGTGCAGATACCCCTCCCGGACAAGCCGGCAAGGAAGGAGATCCTGAAGATACACACGAAGGGGGTCCCGATCGCCAAGGACGTCGACCTGGACAGGATAGTGGACATGACGGAGGGGTTCAGCGGGGCCGACATGGCTTCGCTCACGAACACCGCAGTCTCCATCGTCCTTCAGGGGTTCATTTCCAGGTACCCGAAGCCAGACGACGCGAAGAAGCACGTCGACGAGGCCGTGGTCGGGATGGAGCACTTCGCGGACGCGATCAAGAAGGTCAGGTCCTCCAGGGAAGGGAAGCCCATGGAGAAGGTCGCGGTCCCCTACTACCGATAGGCTCAGCCCGCTTTACGGCTCGGTGCTCTCTGGGGTCGGTGACTGAACCCCCCGACCGCGATCCTGCGGCGCCCCGTCGAGGAACCTCTCCCAGTACTGCGCCTCTATCGTCAGCCGCCTGGCCACGTCGACCGGGTGCTTGACTATCCCGTCCAGGGCCCCTCCCAGCTCCTTCTCGTGGAGGTCGGCTATGTAGCTGAGGGAGATGCCTTCGGTGTTCATGAGCTTCTGGACGCGGCTGGTCGCGTAGGCCTGGCTCTGCTTCAGCGCCTCCATCGTCTCGGCGTCTGCGAACGCGCTCGCAAGGAAGATTAGGTCCCCGCTCCTGATCATGGCCTCGAGGTCGAACCCCCTCCTCTTGACGTACGAATAGACGTAGCTGGCGGGGAGGAGGTCCTCCCGCCCCATGATGGAGAAGATCGTCCTTCCTTCGGGCTGCTTCACGACCCTGTGCTTCTCGGCTATCGCCTTCCTGAGGTCGACGAGGGCGACGAAGGGCATCACGTACTGGTAGTCCTTCCTCAGCGCCTTCGTCAGCCTGCTCCGAACCCAGACCTTCAGGTCCTCCTGCGTCTTAAGCTCGGCCGGGGTCCGGGACGGCGGGAGGACCCAGACGTTGCTCTGGAGCAGGACGAACCCGGCCCCGATCAGCCTGTCCCTGATCTCGAGGGAGGCCTTCTTCTTGTACTTCTCCATGAACCGCAGCAGCAATATGGCGTTGAGCGGCCTGTCGTAGTGCCTGAGCAGCTCGTCGGTGGTTACGCCTGTCGCGTCGAACTGGTGCTGGATCCTCCTCATCAGCCTTCGGAAGTCGTCCTCCCGCCTGGCTTCCCTGCTCCCGTCCTCGGGGGCTTCGGGCTCCCCCTCGACGGGTATCCTGTCGATCAGGGCAGCGATGATCTCGTCTTCGCCCCTCTTCCTCATGAGGGGCTCGACGCTCTTCCTGAAAGGCTTCACGAACCTTCCGAACAGGTCGAAACCTGGCAAGCTGGCCTCACCTCTCGCGCCCCTCGGTCACGGGCGAGCCCAGGCCTCTAGCGGGGTCTCCACTGTCTCGGTCCAAGCTTGAGCGCCACCGTCTTCCGGATCTTCGAGAAGGCTTCGACGATCTTCTGCTTCGCGAAGTATTCGTCCACCTCCTCCACCACCATCCTGTCGGGCCAGATGACCACCCCGTCGATCGCAAGGGGGGAGGGGAGCCCCAGGATGTCGCTGAGAGCTTCGAGCGTCTTCGGATAGGTGGCGTTGAACCTGTACTGGAAGGTGAACCTCTTCCCTTCGGCCGTCGGCTCCGGCTCGAGGGGGACGATCAGCTCCGATGACGAGAACCCCTGCAGGAGGATCTGACGGGCCTTGTTCGCCGCCTCGGCGGCCTCGGCCTTCTCCTTGACGAGCTGCACCTCCCTGTCCTTCGACCGCGAGGGCTCCTCGTAGTTGAGGCCTATCAGCGCGTAGAACTGCCTGTCCTTGTCGGACCGCCTCGGCTGCTCCTTGAGCTCGCGCTGCACCTGCGTGAGCTCGGCTTCGAGGTTCGAGAGCCTCTTCTTCTGCTCTATGAGCTCGCCTGCGACTACCTCGACCTCTGACAGGTTCACGGCAGGGTCACCCCAGATGGCCGGTGACGTCCAGCACGGCCTGCTTGAACTCTTCGTGCGACAGCCCGCGCTTCTGATACTCGTCCTTGTACGACTCCCACGCGTCCTCCGCCTCTGCCACGAGCGGGAGGATCTTCTTCCCCACCGCCTTCACGTTCAGCAGGATGCACGCGGACGCAGGCTCACCCTCCATGGCAGGGACCTTGATGAACACCAGCCTCTTGTCCGGGATCTCGAACTTTTCCTCGAGGAGGCGTTTGAAGTACTCCCTCTGCTCCGCGGTTATCGAGCCCTTCGTCTTCAGGATGATGCACGCAGAGTCGCGCGGCCCGGCCTCCACCTTCTCCCCCTCGGGGGCCACGTCGAAGAGGATGCCCTGGTTCCCCTGGCTGATGTTCTGCTCTATCGAGTCCATGGTCGGCCCCCCTCTCGGCACGAGCGGTATGAGCCAGGGGATGACGAACTTCGGCTTCCCTGCGGCCAGCCATGTCCTGAAGTTGGACATGTCCCATTCCGTCTCCCTGATGAACGAGTTCATGAACTCCGCGATCGCGTGGGCGGCGAGGAGGTTCATGTCCCGGTAGTCCCTCCACCCCACCTGGATCTGCCTGGGGAGCTCATCGACTATCGAGCTCCTCCCCCTCAGACGGTCTGCGAACAGCGACGCCTGCTTCCTCAGCTCCGAGTTCTCCATCAGGATCGGGGCGTCGGAGTATTTGATCTGGTGGGCCAGGCTCATCACTATGCTGATGTGCGAAGCCCCGTGTATCACCGGGTCCCACCCGAACTCTGGGATCGTGGCGAAGCTGGCGATCGTCGCCTGCCCGAGGTTCTCCTCTTCCTTCATGTAGCGCATGAACTCCGAAGAGAACGAGCCCCCCGTCCCTCCTCCCATGCTGAAAGGAAGGATGAACCCCCTGACCGGCTCAGGGGATATCCCCCTTATCCTCGAGGCCAGGTCCTGCTTCTGCTCTATCTCCTTCTGGAACCTCGTCCGTCCCTCGGCCCAGTTGCGCGCAGCCCCCCCGAGGCCGTAGACCGCGTGCTTGTCCCTCATTGCGAAGAGCTTCGGGTAAGATTGGAGGATGAGATTCGCGGAGCGCGGGTCGAGGTCGACCAGGAGCGCCCTGGGGACAAGCGGAGTCTCCCCCCTCTTGAGGGAGGCACCGAACCTCAGGATCGTGCTCCCGTACCTCCTCAGGACCTCGAGCTGCTGCTTCTCGCCCTTCAGCGTGGGCGCCTTCGGGTCGGCCCCGACGTCGATCAGGACCCACCTGTACGCTTCCGCGCCTATCCCGACCCCGGCGTGCCCCATCGACGCTATGATCACGGGGTTAGGCGCAAGCGGTGCCTGCTTCAGGACACCGTAAGACAACGGCGCGGGAGACGAGAACTTTCTTATTATGTATTTAGATTGGCCACCGAAGGAGCGCAGACAGAGCAGATGTCCCTAAAGTTGGCCGAGGCTGAAGACAGGCTCTACATGATAGACGGCTCCCGAAGCATGAACGAGAGGCTGGGGAGGGAGAAGCTCAGCAAGGTCGGCGCAGTCAAGCAGACCCTGATGGACTTCTGCAGCGACAACTGGCAGGCGTCCTACTATACGTGGCCCCTGAGGATAGGGATCACCGGCTACAGGCTCCTCGGCACCCCGGGAAGGACCGCCTTCGAGGAGATAATCCCGCTCGACCCGGAGCCCGTCAGCCTCGAGCTCTGGCGGCTCAGGGAGTTCTCTGGGAGGGGGGGAGCGATAATCAGGGACGCCCTGGTCAGGGCCATGGAGATACTGAGAGAGTCTCCGAGAGGGAAGAGGAAGCTCGTGCTCATCGGGGACGGCGGGGACGCGGGGCCCGACCCGGGCGAGGAGGCGCGGGAGCTAGGGAAGCTCGGGGTCGAGGTCCTGATCGTGGAGCTCGGGGAGTATTCGAGCCACCCGATGCGGGTGGTTGCGAAGGAGTCCGGGGGCAAGTACCTGCTGGCGAAGACGCAGGATGAAGTCAGGAGGTTCATCCTCTGAGCAGGAATCAGGCGCGCAGGGACAAGCTAAGTAGCCGGTGTGAGGAAGGCCGATAGACTTGCAGCAGGCGGATATCATCGGCAGGGGCACCTGGCTCGACAAGGTGGCCCACGAGACGATCCAGCGCGAGAAGAAGCTGGGGAGGAAGGTGTCGCTTGTCAGGGTCGAGAGCGGCCTGGGGGCGTCAGGCCTCCCTCACATCGGCAGCGTGGGGGACGCGATAAGGAGCTACGGCGTGAAGCTGGCCCTTGAGACGCTCGGCTACAAGTCGGAGCTGATCGCCTATTCAGACGACTTCGACGGCCTGCGGAAGGTCCCGGCGGGGTTCCCTTCCTGGCTCAAGGACTACGTCTCCCACCCCGTCTCGAGGATCCCCGACCCGTTCGACTGCCACCGCTCGTACGCTGAGCACGTCGGCTCGCTCCTGAGGGAGTCCCTCGACAGGCTCGGCATAGAATACAGGTTCCAGAGCGGATCCGACGCCTACGCCTCGGGCCTCCTGAACGACCAGATACGGAAGATACTCTCCCATTCGAAGTCGATAGGGAAGAAGATCAACGAGCTCGTGGGCCAGTCGAAGTACGAGGAGTCCCTCCCGTACACCCCTGTCTGCAAGAACTGCGACAGGATCTACGTCACACAGGCCAAGTCGTTCGACCCGAAGAAGGACACGGTCCACTACGTCTGCGAGGGGACCAAGCTCGGGGAGAAGTTCGTCAAGGGGTGCGGCCACGAGGGGGACGCGAAGATATCGGAGGGGAACGGGAAGCTGATGTGGAAGGTCGAGTTCGCTGCGCGCTGGGCCGCGTTCGACATCAGGTTCGAGGCCTATGGCAAGGAGCTCACAGACTCAGTGAAGATCAACGACTGGGTGGCGGAGCACGTGCTCGGATACCCCCCTCCCTACCACGCGAGGTACGAGCTCTTCCAGGACAAGTCGGGGAGGAAGATATCGAAGTCGGTCGGGAACCTGGTCACGCCTGTCGAGTGGCTGGAGTTCGCGTCCCCTGAGAGCCTCAGGCTGCTGATGTACAAGCGGATAATCGGCGCGAGGAGCGTCTCCCTCGACGACATACCGGTCTACATGGACGACTTCGACGACCTCGAAGAGTACTACTTCTCCAACAGGCGGGACCCGAACCGGATGAAGGACGCCAGGCAGAGGGGGCTCTACGAGTACACGACGCTGCTTAACCCGCCGAAGGCGAAGCCGGCGCACGTCCCCTACAGGCTCCTCGCCCAGCTCGCGTCCGTGGCCCCCGAGGGGGCTGCGGAGGAGTTCGTGCTGAAGCGGCTCGCCACCTACGGAA
The DNA here is from genome assembly GCA_027310575.1 of bacterium. Lineage (GTDB taxonomy): Archaea > Thermoproteota > Nitrososphaeria > Nitrososphaerales > Gagatemarchaeaceae > UBA183. Next base: position 14,454 of record DAIDAO010000036.1, read on the forward strand.
TGGCGACGGCACAGGCGGAGGGCCTGCCGAGGAGGATAGAATGGGCAGCCAGATGGTCGACGCGGGGAGGGAAGCAGGCCATCCCGGCCCCCCAGCTCGGCCCCTCGGCGAAGAAGGCGGTCGAAGAGTTCGCGAAGGCGATCCTGGCCGCGCAGGACGCGGATGGGATACAGAACGCAGCCTTCGACGCGGCGAAGAAGAACGGCCTGAAGCCTGGGGAGTTCTTCCCCTCGGTCTACGCCATCCTGCTCGGGTCCGACCGCGGTCCGCGGCTCGGTCCGTACGTCATAGACGCGGGGCAGAAGGCGGTCAGTAAGGCCCTCCTCGACGCAGTGGCGGGATGACCCCCCGCCGATTCGCTTCGATCGGGGCGCTCAACAGCCGCGTAGTCGCATGCAGGCTCTGCCCGAGGCTCGTCAGGTACAGGGAGAGCGTCAAGCCGCGCGCCTCCTTCGCAGGCGAGGAGTACTGGCGCAGGCCAGTGCCCGGGTTCGGCGACCTGGGCGGCAGGCTGCTCGTGATAGGCCTGAGCCCGGCTGCCCATGGCGGCAACAGGACCGGCAGGGTCTTCACCGGAGACTCTTCTGGCAGGTTCCTGGTCAGGGCGCTCTACTCTGCCGGCTTCGCCAACCAGCCCGTCTCCGAGTCGAGAGGGGACGGACTGGTCTATTCCGACTGCTACGTGACGGCCGCGGTGAAGTGCGCGCCGCCCTCGGACAGGCCGACCCCCACGGAGTTCGCGAACTGCTCGCAGTACCTCGACGGCGAGATCGCCCTCATGCCCGACCTCGAAGCCGTCCTGGCGCTCGGCGCCCTGGCGTTCGGAGCCTACGTCGGCCACCTGCGCAGAAGGGGGATTGGCGTCAGAGGGCTGAAGTTCGCCCACGGGGCCGCATACCGGGTCAGCGGATTCCCGGCTCTCTACGCGTGCTACCACCCCAGCCCCCGAAACACCAACACCGGCGTCCTGACCCAGGGGATGCTCGTCGGGGTGCTCCGGAGAATCAGGTCAGACCTCGGAGCGGGCACCCGCCCCTCAAAGCATAACTAGACTGACATTGGCGCAGGGCTGGGCCCGTAGCCTGGTCCTCCAAACAGTTTCGGAGACGTCTGGGCACAACTTTGTTCATGACTCACTGCAGCTTATCTTGGAAGCGTTCTAATCCAGGTCGTATGTCGAAGGCTGACTGGGCACCGCCTAGATTCCTTGATGGGTCAGATCCATCATGGCCGCTGGAGAGACTTAGAGCTCTCGCTTACATCGTGGGAGTAGTTCTGAAAGGAGACGGCTCCGTCTACAAAGTCAAGCGGGTTAACAGGAAAGGGGAACCGGCAGGCTACAACGGCGAGGTTGCGCTGCGCGTAAGTGCTCCCGAGTTCGCTCGCTATTTCTGTCGCCGCTGCGCTGTAATGCTAGGCCGTCGCCCCACGAAGGTCCAAGGCCCATACTCTGACCATTGCTACGTTGCCAAGTTTCGAGCCATCGTATTTTATCGGTGGTGGAGTTCAATCCGGGCTTCCCAAATCAAGAGAATCGCGCGAACCTTTCCGCACGAGTACCTAAAGGGAAGGTTCGATAGCGAGGCGGGAGTTGGGAGCTATTGTGTCTACATGTTCGGGGCCGCAGATCACAGATGGGTACTGGCTCTCGACAATCAGCTGTGCAGACTGATTGGCATGAGAACTGGTCCGATTCTGCCTTACGGGAAAGCAGGAGCTAAGAGCTACATCTACGGCCGGGAGGTAATATCAAAGGTTCAGAAGCTTCGATTCACCGTGAACTCGACTGACTTCATTAAGAGGCTAGGTCGCCTCGCGGTGGACACCCGAAATCGCAAGTTACACGACATGGTCAAAGGGAGGAGATGGACGCCTTGGAGCGCAGCCATTAGAAGAAAGGCGATGTCCCTTGTTCGAGATGGGTTGTCTCCGGCCGATGTTTCGACGGAGATTAAACGGCACCTCGGTGTGCATGTTCCGCCGATGACGATATACTACTGGGGGAAAGGGACGAGGTCCTGGGCGGGATATTCAGCAACGATTCGCCCCAATAGTTAAAACGCATGACAGGCGGTGCCCGCTTGGGCCCGTTGCCTAGCACGGATCAGGGCGCCAAGCGAACCGCGCGTAGGCCTGCGGAGCTGGAGATCAACGACCAGAGGTCGAGGGTTCAAATCCCTCCGGGCCCGCTTGAAACTCCCGCCGCTACCTTGCCGCGACTTCAGACTCGCGCAGAGGGACGTGCGGGGCCCGCGAGCTCCTGGCCGGTATCGTGCTGCTCACCGGGAGCTCGAAGGCGAAGGTCGACCCGAGTCCGGGCTCGCTCTTCTCGACCCAGATCTTCCCGTCATGGGCTTCTATGATGCTCTTCGAGATGAAGAGCCCGAGGCCTGTCCCTGACTCTGACTTCGCCACGAACCTGGCGAAGAGGAGCGGGACCATCGACCTGTCGATGCCGATGCCTGTGTCCGTCACCCTGACGGTCACCTTCCCGGCCCTCTTGTCAAGCTGGGCCGCCACCCTGATCGACCCCTTGTCCGTGAACTTCACTGCGTTGATGAGGAGGTTCGCCAGCACCTGGCCGATCCTGGTCTTGTCCCCGAATATGTACACTGGTTCCGGCTGCTCGATGTGGAGCTTGAGCTCCTTCCTCGCCGCGGCCCTCCTCTGCTCGTCCACCGAGCTCCTCAGCACGTCGTTGAGGAGGAACACCTCCTTGTTGAGCCGCAGCGTCTTGCTCTCGATCCTCGCCGCGTCGAGTATGTCCTCTGTTAGCTTGTGCAGCCTCAGCACGCTCTTCAGCAGCTTGTCGTAGTACTCCTCCCTGTTGTCTTCGTAGGACTTCGCGAGCTCGGCGTAGTTGATGATCGCCTGGACAGGCGTGCGGAGCTCGTGGGCCGCGATGTTGACGAAGTCCCTCTGCATCTTGTCGTGTATCTCCAGCTGCTCGTAGAGCTCCGTCTGCTTCCAGATGCCGTCCAGGATGGTCGCGAACGACTCCCCGAGAGACCTGCTCTCTGTGAACGCCGTGATCCCCATCGACTCGTAGAGGTCCTCCCTCGTGTCGTCCTTCGTCTCGAAGACCATAGTCTTGCTCCTGTCGATGACGAGGATCGAGATCTTGGTCTTCAGGCTCTTGTTGATCACTCTGACGTCGACGGTGGGGAGCGACTCTTTCACCCTGTCCACGATGGGCGCTATGCTCTCGTCCTCCGGGATCATGAGCCTCACCTTCGTCCCCGCCCTCCCCAGCGCCTCCCTCATCTGTTCCACGCCGTCCGCTGTGACCTGCCTGACGAACGCCTGCGGGGTGGAGAAGAGCATGAGGACCTCCTTTGCCGGCTCCGCAAGCTGCCATGCGGTCTTCATCGACTCGCGGGCGTTCTGTATGATCTCCACCTCCGACCTCTCCAGCCCCTTCTTCAGCTCGTCGAGCCTCTTCTCCGCGTCGATTCCGTTCTTCCAGATCTCCTCGAAGACCAGCCTGAAGTGGTTCACATAGGCGGGCTCGTTGCTCGTCAGCACGTCGCGCATGGACAGGCCCTGCCCCTCGGTCTGGATCGAAGCTACCAGGGAGTTCGCGCCGCAGCCGAAGCTCAGCGGGGGGAGCCTGCCGGTATGCCTGACGGATATCCCCATCTCGAGGCACCTCTCGATGATCGCAGCGTCGGCCTCGTCGATGGACGTGACCCATCTGATGCCTCCGTTCTCCCCCCGCTTCCTCCTCACCACCCCGGCGAGAGCGTCAGGGAGGGAGTCGATCACAGTCTCGATGGCGCCGACTGTGAAACAGCCGACGAGCTCGTCCGATGCCTCCAGCACATTCTGCAGGCTGCGCAGGATGTCAGTCTCCCCCATCATCAGCCGCGTCACGACGGGCGGGGCGGCGCCTGAGAGCTCCCCGAGCCTGTCCTCGGCTGGGACCGCCCGCTCCCAGAGGGTGTCGAACAGGTACCTGTGCTGCTCGAAGAGGGGCTTCGCGTTGCTGTAGATCACCTGCCCCAGCCTCCCGTCGTCCGTCACGAGCGGGCCGACGTACTCCCGCGCGTCGGATATCGCGAAGTTCCCCGTGACGCCGTCGAGGTGCCTCAGCTCGACCATCTTCGCGAGCTCCCTCGAGTAGCTCTCGTTCTCCTTGGTTATCTCCGTCAGGTACCTTACCCTGAAGCCCGCCGCCCTCCCCTTCTCGAGGGTCTTCCACAGCTCGCCAGACGCGACCATGGCCGCCAGGCTCTGTCTATCGGAGCAGACGTCGATCTCCTGCCTGACCCTCGAAGCGAACGCGCCGAGCGCGTCCTCGATCTCTGCCTCCTCCTTCGCCAGACTGATCACTTCGTCGGCCCGGCCTGGCTGAGGTGCCAACACTCACCGTTCAGTCCGGTCCGTTTTTAGGCGGAAAGCTAGAATCTTCCAGAAGATGTTCTCTTATTTTGGAAGAAGTGCATTCAGGTTGGAGACCAGACTGTCGATGGTGATGGGCTTCTTCAGGAACGCCTTCACCTTCACGTCAGGGAACATCTTCTCGAACTCGTCCTTGTGGACGTCGAAGGCTGTGAGGAAGCAGACGCTCGCCTTACCGTCCACCTTCCTCATCTCCCTGTAGAGCTCGAAGCCGTTCATCTTCGGCATCCTGATGTCCAGGATCGCTATGTCGTAGGCAGAAGGCCTGAACTTCGAAAGAGCCGTTTCCGGGTCGTTGAATGTCTCAACTGTGAAGCCGCGCCTCTCGAGGCCTGCTTTCAGTGCGTCGGTTATGTCGACCTCGTCGTCCACTATCATCACCCGACGCTGCATTGAGAAGGCGATGTCACCTTTGTTCTATAAGGTTAGTGCCAATTCCACGATGGCGCGAGGTTCCCTGCCCGTCCTACACCACCGGCTCCAGGCGCATCATCGGATTCCCGGCGGTCATCCCGGGTATGACTGCGAAGAGCGAGGACGAGGGGACGTCGCACTGGACGAAGAGCGTCCCTTCAATGTCTGTGAGCCTCATGTACACGGACGCGTCGTCCGCAGCGGCCGCGCCGAGCTGGTCCCGCCTGCCCATCGTTATCGTGAGGTCCGGGCTCCCCGCGCCCATGCCCGGGGGGGTGGCGCCGCCCGGGACTATGGCAAGCGTCCTCCGCCCAAGCGCCTTCTTGGCTTCCCGCCCGGCGCGTGCCGCCGACCCGAGCGCGAGCTCCCCCTTCCCCGTCCCGAACGACCGACCGAACTGCCTGACGTACTTCCCGTCTACGTCCGAAGGGCAGTCCAGGACGACCCTCCCGCCGTCCGCGAGCCAGTCCTGGACGACTCTGCTGAGGAACACCAGCCCTGCCCGGGAATCGACCTTCCTGTCGAGCTCGATCACCGCCCGTGAACCGGCTGGGAACCCCCCCTCGAGGTGCGTGTCCAGGAGCGCGTATCCGGTCGGGATCCTGGTCTTCGACCTCCTGAACGGCCTGTCGAACCTCACAGGCACCGGGCTGTGGAACTCGTAGTCCCGGGGGGTGTACCCTGGCAGGCTCGTGAACATCCCGCCCTGGAGCGTGAAGAAGTACGACGGCTTCGCGATCTGGACTCCGTGCAGCTTGGAAAGGACGATCTCGCGGAGCCTCTTCCCCTCGGCCACCCTGTCCTTCAGCACAACCACCCCCTCGACCATGAAGTCTATGGCGGAATTGGCAGGGTCCTCGCCCACGAATATGAACCTCGCCCCGGCCCTCTCCCTCCATGTCTGAAGCACCCTGATGTTCGTCCTCAGCGCGTCGCTCCCGAGCGTGTCGCTCAGGGACTCCCAGGAGTCTATCACGACGGTCGGCGCCTGCTTGTCCATCAGGACGTTGGTGATCCTTTCAAAGACGACGTTCGGCTCGTCGAGGCGGGCGTCGATCAGGGTCTCCCACCCTTCGGTCTCCCTCCCCCGGCCTTCGGAAGGCGCGTTGGCCGGGCCGAAGACCTCCTCCACCCACGGGAAGTTCTCCACCAGCTGCAGAGGCGAGGTCCTCGTGGAGATGTAGAGGAGGTTCTCGATGGGGAGGAGGGACTTCAGTATCGTGAGCGCAAGTATCGTCTTGCCCGTCCCTGACTCGCCCTTGATCAGCAGAGAGTAGGTGTCCTTCGATAGGAACTCGGAGAGCTCTTCAGGGAGGCCCTCGAACGCCGGAGAGGAGCTGGTCTGAGCCTGTCCTTTCCCGGGCATCTTTTCCATGTAGGGCACGCCCGTGCATATATCTTGTTTATCCTGAAAGGTCAGCAGGGCCTGCCCGAAGCGGCTCGCGGACCCGAGGTCAAGCTGGTGAGGCCCATGAACGAGCGGGGGGGTTCAATCCCGTTGAACGCGAGTGAAACAGACCCGGCATAGAACATTGTTACATGTCGCTTATATAGTAGAAGAACACTTTCTATCTCGATGAAGTATCGAAGCAGGACCGACATCATCGCCATGATCTTGAGGGCAGCCGTAAACGGCGCGACCAAGACGAGGATCATGTATGGCGCATATCTGTCCTACGCCCAAGTCAAGGAGTACCTCAGCTTCCTCATCGAGAAGAACCTGATCTCCTACGAGGAAGGGACCGGCCTCTACAGGCTCACAGAGACAGGCATGAAGCTCCTTCGCACGTACGAAGGAATCAGCGACATGATCAGCGTGAACGGGACAAAGAACCTGGAATCGTCGTAGGGCTGCAGCGCTCGCTGAATTGCCGAACCCCCAGTGTGTACTCCAGACCCATTTCCGCGCTTAGCGCGAAGGGGAAGATTGTTAGCTAAGTTTCATCCCCATTCCTTTAAAGCCGTTCTCTGCCCTTGCAGTCGCATGGATATCTCCGGCCAGAGTAGCGTCGCCGACAGAGGGGTCTGTCCGCACTGCCTTGGAGAGCTTCTCTGGGATCAGGAGAACTCAGAGCGGGTCTGCACGAGCTGCGGGGCAGTCTCTCAGAGCGAAGCCGACCTCTTCGAGCAGATCGCAGCGGTGAGGGGCCCGGAGGGAGTCAGGCGCTCCGCGGCCTCGAGCATGGCCGAAGACATCGGCGTGTCGACCACGATCGGGTTCAAGGACGTCGACGCTGCGGGGAGGCAGCTGGGCCAGAGCAGGGACCTGAAGCAGCTGCGCAAGCTCAACACGATGGTCTCCTGGGACTCGAAGAAGAGACGCCTGGGCAAGGTGTCGATGGAGGTTCAGAGGGTCGTCCAGTCTCTGGGGCTGAACCAGGCTCTGGGAGAGAGGGCGTTCAAGATCTACCTGAAAGAGTTCGACGCGAAGTCGGTGAGGACCAGGTCGCTCGCCGCGGTGGCGACCGCGTGCGTGTGCATGGCGTGCAGGCAGATGGACGTCGCCCGCCCCCCCAACGAGATCGTGGCGAAGAAGGCCGACGTGGACGAGAAGAAGTTCCGGCACTACTACAGGATGCTGCTCAGCACCGAAGAGGCCCGAAGCGTGCCCTCCCCAGCGAACTACGTCTCCGCTGTGGCCGCGAAAGCGTCGCTTCAGGGGACGACCGAGAGGATGGCAATCGAGATACTGAACAGGGTGAAGGGAGATGCGCGGCTCGTGGGGAAGAGGCCCATCTCGCTGGCCGCAGCCGCCCTGTACCTCGCCTCCGTGAAGAGCGGGGACAGGACCACCCAGCTGAGGCTGGCCTACGCCGCAGGGGTTACACCGATCACCATCAGGAAGAGGAGCCTAGAGATCTCGGATATGCTCTCCGCCGGGCAGACCGGGTAGGTCTTCGACCAAGCCGCGAACCGGTGCGTCCCGCCGCATGCGGGGCCGCAGCACGCCTAACGCAATGGGTTCGCGTTATAGTAGATTTTTCGCTTATGGATATATGACCCGCGGAGTCGTTTCACTGTGGAAATCCCTGCCATCGGTGCCCGTCCCGACGACTTCGAGCTTGAGTGCTGCAGCTTCCTCCCCAGCGCGGAGAGGACCTGCCTCGGCCCGTACGTCCGTGCAGCGACAGGCAGGTTCGCGGGGCCTGGGCCCCTCCGGAGCCGCTTCCGCGGTTCTGCCGCGCTCGTAGAGTCGTCCGACGCACTGACGCTCCGCCTCAGAAGCTTCGCCCCGAGGGAGGTGCCGCACCAGGAGCCTGGTGTGCGACCCTTACGCTTGGCGCAGAGGGTGGAGATACCGCAGCTGCGCTGATGATTATGTCAGCCTACAGGTCGGAACCTACAGGTCACGGGCCGCGGGGCTACATGGAGATCGTCTACTCGATCCTCTCCGTCTGCCTCAACGGGGCGCTGAAGACCCACGTCATGTTCAGGTGCAACCTGAACTCGAAGCAGCTCCACTTCTACATCGAGTCGCTGCTCGCGAAGGGGCTGCTGGAGAAGGACAGGGAGCCGCCCAGCGCCAAGGTCGAGTACAGGACGACGACGAAGGGGCGCAAGTACCTCGAGACCTACAGCGCGCTGCTGCAGATGCTGAGCGAAGACCAGCGGCTGGAGAGCGCGACCTACGCCGCAAGCGCCGAGTAGGCCCTGACCTCGGCGCTCAGCCCGGGGGTATTACGACCACAGTGCCTGTCATCCACGGGTGGTACTGGCAGTAGTAGCTGTAGACCCCGGGCGCAGTGAACGTGTAGGTGAATGTCCCCCCGGGGGGTATCGCCCCCGAGCCGAAGGTCCCCCCGCTGCCTGTCACAGTGTCGTAGGAGATCGATCGGCTCACCCAGGTCACTGTGGCGTTGACGCCCGCGACCACCCTGACGGTCTGGGGCGAGTACTGCCACGAAACCGGGGTCTCGGAGATGTACACAGTCGTCCCGCCCTGGACTGGCGGCGCGGTTCCGAGCGCATAGGCCGTGGCCGCGAAGTAGACGACCAGCGCTGCGACCAGCGCGAAGCTCAAGGCAGGGGGGACCCATCTGGGGACCCGGACCCTGTTCAGGAACGTTTGCCTCTTCCTTCCTTCAAGCCGCACCGGCCCCGAGAACCCGCCGAGCCAGTCCGGGTTCCTTGCGATGACATATGCCACGCCCGCGATAAGGGTCGGCCCTGTCAGGAGGAGGGCCCACCCCAGCAGCTCCTGGTCGGGGAGCGCGTAGAGGGAATAGATCTGGACCCCCCACGGCGAGATAAGGGCCACGGCATACGCCATGTGGCCGAAGAACGCGGCCATCAGCGCGCCGATCTTCCCCGAGTCCGAGAGCAGGAGGAGCCAGGAGCCGGCGAGGAGGCCGACTGCCAGGAAGGAGAGATGCTCCAGGACGTGGACTGCGGGGTCGAGTACAGCCGCGTCCCACGGGACGGGGAGGTGCCAGAAGACTATCAGCACCGCCGAGACCAGGAGGGCCAGGGCTGCAGGCAATCGCCCCCCCTCCTTCTTCATCAGCCCTCTCCCGAGGCGGGGGTAGGCGACGAGGACGCCGGCGAAGACGATCAGCACGTGCTGCAGCATGTGCATCGAAAGGTCCACCTCGGTCGCGTCGTCGAACGGGGGGAACCCGGTCGCAAAGACGAAGAGCATGACTCCGAGGAAATCGGTGGACAGGAGAAACCGGAATGGACGGGAGGTCAAGAAGTCAGGCGACCCGGGCTCTGCTTTATGAAAGGTATTCCGGGGCCTTTGACGCGTCTATTTACGACTCTATAGTATTTAGACGCGATGCTGAAATATCAAAATCGCCTGCCGGCCTGCGATGGGTGAAAGCGCCACCCCGGTCCGGACGAGCGTCGCGGTGCAGGTGAGCGTCATCGCCATCTCCGCGGCCCTCTTTGCGGTCACAAAAGGGCTGACGGCTTACATCAGGACGCCGTGGGGGGTGGGTCAGCTTTTCATTGCCGCGTTCATACCCGTCTTCTTCGCCCTCACTGCCGACACCTTGCCGGCTGCAATCGGAGCCGCAGCGGGCTCCTTCCTCGGCGACATCCTCTTCCTTGTTCCGCTTGGTGCGACCACCCCGTTCTTCGCACTGACGGTGGGGGCACCCGCCAACTTCATCGCCGTCCTGATGCTTTCGCTCTTCGTAAAGAGGTACGGTTCCTGGTCCGCCTTCGTCGCGGCAACGATATGCTTCCTCACGCTCGGGAACCTGATAGCAGGCGCGCTGCTCGTCTGGCTGTTCCCGTTCCCTGCCGAGTACATGCTCGGATTCACCGTCTACTGGGACATGACGTCGATCCCGGCAATCCTCATCGGTGTGCCTGTGCTCGTCCGTGCCTCGCTGCCGGTCATAGGGAGGTCCAAGGTCCTGAAGTACGCGCCCCAGTGGTCCAACGTAAGCAGGAAGCAGGTGCTGGTCTCCCTTGCCTTCTCGCTGCTCTTCGTCGCTCTCGGAGGGGCCATCTTCCTCCTGGCTCCAGGGCTCGTCGCTTTCTGGCCCGGGTTGGCCACGTACTTCGCGCTCGCCGCCGCCCTTGTGGTCATATTCGGCCCTGTCGCGAATGTCGTGGTCAGGCAGAAGCCCCAGGCGACCCAGGCTGCGTCCTAAGCAGCGGGCGGCGTTCGCGCCAGCCGCAATAACCAACTTCTTCGAGATCAACTACAACTCGTCCCCCCACCCGACGGGGGCGACGGGTGGAGGATACATCCTCTCCAAAGGGACGATGTCGTCTGCGGCCTTCTCGCCCGCGGACGGGGTAGAGGTCGTCACGTCCGTCAACGGGGACAGGTCCTACAACGCGAGGACAACGAGGAGGGCGGTGGAGCTGCTCCTGGCCGGGAGCGGCGTCACCGGTGGACGGGTCAGGCTCGACCAGCGGGTGGAGACTCCGATCGGCTCGGGTTTCGGCGCCAGCGCGGCGTCGTCGACCTCCGCAGTCTACGCGGTCGCAGCTGCAGCAGGCATCCGCGCGCCGAAGCGGACCCTGGCGCTGTACGCCCACCGCGCGGAGATCCTCGAGCAGACCGGCCTGGGCACTGTGTCCGTCGTGTTCGACTCTGTCGGGGCCGGCGCCATCACAGTCCCAGGCGTGCCAGGGGACGCGAAGTTCGTGACCGTGCCTGTCCCGAAGGGGACGAGGATCGTCACAGCCTTCGTCGCGCCGTACGACAAGAAGGACGCTCTGTCTTCGAGGGCGGTGAGCGAGAAGATCAACAGGCTGGGGCGCGAAGCGCTCAATGGGTTCCTCGCTGACCCCACGCTCGAGAACCTCGCCGGCCAGGGGGAGAAGTTCTCCGCAGGGCTCGGCCTCGAATCGACCGAGGTGAAGAAGCTCGTCGCTCTGGCGAAGTCCGCAGGCGCGAAATACGCGAGCCAGAACATGATCGGCTACTCCGTGCACAGCATCGTCGGCTCGGACGAGAGCCGGAAGGTGGCGCGCGCGATGGCCAGCCTCGGACGAGGCGTACGCGTCGACGTGTTCGAGGTGGGCTCGAAGAGGGCGGGGGTTCTGAGCCCTAGCCGCAGGTGACCAGGTCCTTCGTGTACTTCGTGAGGAGGACGGGCTTCGCGTCGACCGCGACACTGTCCTCTATCCTGATCCCGTACTTCCCGACAAGGTAGACGCCTGGCTCGTCAGTTATCACGTCCCTCTTTGCGAGCTTCACGTCGTTCCCCTTCGTGATCTTCGGGAGCTCGTGTATGTCGATCCCGACGCCGTGGCCTATGCTGTGGTTCAGGTATCTGTCCACTCCGTGCTTGCGCAGCACCCCGACTGCCGCGTCGCTGACGCTCCCGCAGGTCGCCCCGTCCCTGATCGCGTCGAGCGCCTCCTCCTCTGCCTCCCTGACAATGGCGTAGTGCTTCTTCATCTCCGCGGTGACGGTCCCGATCGCGAAGGTCCTGGTCTCGTCGGAGTGGTACCCTTCGAACCTGAAGAAGAGGTCGGCCACGACGAAGTCGCCCGCCCTCAGCCTCCTGTCCGAGAGCTCGGAGTGCCCGTAGGCCCCGTGTGGTCCCGACGCGATGATCACCGGTCCGATAGACGAGTCGGAGCTCGAAGGCGTCATCTCCTGCTCGACCGCTGCCTTCATCACTACCGCCGCCAGCTCCCACTCCGTCTTCCCTGGCTTGAGCTCCTCCTCGAGCGCCTCGAACACCCGGTCGGTGCCGGCACAGGCCTTCCGCAGCCTGCGCATCTCGAGCTCATCCTTGGCCCTCCTGGCTTCGAGGAACAGGTTAGGGGAGGGGTCGAGCGCCCCCGGTTTCACCCCAGGCGCCGCTTCGTCAGCCACGACCCGCCCCCTCCCGAGGCGCTTCGCGACCTCTTTCATCAGTTCGTTCGGCTTCACCACGGCTATCTCAGCCTCCTTCGCGACCTCCCCCGCCCTGTCGGCCTCTAGGGGAGTCGTGATTACCACTGTTTTGTCCGGATGGACAACGGCGGCACCCCCGCCGAAGAAGTCAGTCAGCCAGAACAGGTTCGGGGCGGTAAAGACCGCTACCTGATTGTCTTTCGCCAAGGAAAGCAGCCTTCTGCGCCTCTGGGCGTAAACCGTCAACTTTCGCGCTCTCCAAAAACCAAGCGCTTAAATCCATTCGCATACCCGTCCTCCTGTGGGGCAAATCGCGCTGTGACGTACATTCGAAGGCTGGAGATGCGCGGATTCAAGTCCGCGGGCCCCCGGACTGTCGTCGTCAACTTCGAACAAGGCTTCACTGTGATAACCGGCCCCAACGGAAGCGGGAAGTCGAACCTCGCCGACGCGGTAGCGTTCGCCATCGGGGAGAACTCGCCGAAGGCGCTCAGGGCAGCGAACGGCAGGCTCTCCGGGCTCATCTACGACCCGAGGTCTGAAGAATCGCCTGCCTCGAAGCCGAGCGCCTGCAGGGTGACGCTGCAGTTCGACAACTCCGACAGGGCGATGCCCGTGGACTCGGACCTCGTGACGATAACGCGCGAGCTGAAGGAGGACGGGGACAACACCTACTACATCAACGGCCGTAAGACTTCGAGAGGCGCGCTCTCAGACATCATCGACCTGGCCGGGCTCGCACCCGGCGGGTTCAACATGGTCGCCCAGGGCGCAGCGACCAGGATGTCGGACCTTACGCCCGAGGAGAAGAGGAAGGTCATCGAAAGCGTCGTCGGCATCTCGAAGTTCGACGAGCGCAAGGCGGAGGCGCAGAGGCAGCTCAGCCAGGCCGACCAGAGGCTGGAGGTCGCGATGGCGCGCATCGGGGAGATGCGGAGCACCCTCGAGTCCCTCGACTCGCAGCGCACAGACATGGTAAGGTTCGACCTGCTGGAGTCGCAGATCAACTGGCTCACCGCCGTCCTGACGTCGAAGAGGATCGGGGAGCTGAAGGACAGGCTGTCGTCGCTGCGCTCGCAGGAGCAGGAGCTCAACGGCAAGATCGGCGACCTGGGGGCGCGGCTCGTCGAGCTGGAGAACCGCATCGGGCAGGTCGAGAACGAGAAGACGCGGTTCATAGTCGACGTGATCCAGGGCGGCGGGGCGAGCCACGTGGAGCTGCAGTTCCAGCTCGCGGAGGTCAGGAACGAGCTCGAGACGCTCGAAGGGGACCTGAAGACTGCGGAGTCGAACGTCGCGGAGCTCGAAGGGGAGACCGTCCCACAGCTGAAACAGGTCGTCTCAGAGAAGCAGAAGGAGGTGAACGCTGCCAACACCACCGTGAGGCAGCTGACCGGGGAGATCGACAAGCTGGACTCGAAGCACGCAGAGCTGGCCCAGAGGCTGAAGGAGTTCTTCAGGGCCGGGGAGGAGCTCAGGGGGACGATAGACAGGAAGGGGAAGCAGACCGCCCGCGTGCAGGTCAGGCTCGCGGACCTGGGCCAGAAGCTGACGCAGGTCGACCTCACGATAAACGCGACGAACGCGAGCCTCACAGTGGAGAAGAAGAGGCTCGACGAGCTCAAGCTGCGGGTCGACGGCTACTCCGAGGTCCTTTCGAAGCTCGAGACGAGCACCAAGCAGCTCTTCGGGCTCTACGACTCGTCGACCAGGGAGCTGAACGTCCTGGACGACAGCCTGTCGGGCGTCGAGAAGACGAGGGAGAAGCTGGTCGCGTCCATACAGGGCGCGTCGAAGATCCTGGAGAAGGCTTCGGCAGAAGTGTCGAGGGAGGAGGCGTTCAAGCACATGTCGGAGAGCCTGGCCGGGGAGAGGAGCGGCCAGCTCAAGCTGCAGGAGTTCTGCGACGAGGGCGGGGTGCCCGGCTACGTCGGGAGGCTCGGCCAGCTGGTGAAGTACCCGCAGCAGTATTCGAAGGCGGTCAATGCGACAATGGGCAGGTGGATGGGGGCGTTCGTCGTGCAGGACCTGAAGTCCATGACCCAGCTCATCAAGGCCGCGAAGTCTCTGAAGGCGAAGAGCTTCTCTGTCATACCGCTGAGCGAGGTCGAATCGGTGAGGGCGATGGACGTCGACAAATCGGCCGGCGTCATAGGCCCCCTCTCAGACGTGATGAAGGCTCAGGACGAGTTCCAGGGCCTGGTGAACTTCCTGGCCGGGGACACCATCCTGGTCGAGACCGAAGCGATAGGGTACATCCTCGCCTCTGAAGGGGCGAGGGCGGTCACAGTGGCGGGGGAGACCTTCGAGCAGGGCGGCCGCGCCTTCAGCTACGGCTACCAGGAGCTCATGGTCAACCTGATGGAGGGGCTGGAGAACATAGAGGGGATCAGCGAGGTGGAGGACGCGGTTGGCGCCCTGAAGGGCGCGATAGACAGGAGGCGCTCCGAGCTGGAATCCCTGGAGAGCAATTCGCGTTCGATGATGAAGGAGCGGGTCAAGAAGATAGTCTCCACCACCAGCCTGAAGGCGGAGGCCACGACGATAACCAGGATGGCGAACAGGTACAAGAGCATCTTCAGGAACATGAGCTCCGAACACCAGAAGCAGGCCGCGACGGTGGCCAGGCTGGAGCAGAAGCTGAAGGTGAGCCTCGAGAAGAAGGACTCGATAGCGAAGGGCATCGCGTCGCTCCAGCAGGTCGTCGCGGACACCCAGGCGCTGGGGCTCGAGCCGATGCTGGCTGAGCTCGACGCCACGAAGCAGTCGCTTTCGTCCGAGATCGACGGCATAAGGAACAGGATTCAGGACCTGAACCTCAGCCTCACCCGCGAGAAGGCGAACCTGGAGAACGTGCTCCTCAGGGCGCTGGAGGAGAACCAGCTCGACCTCTCGAACGCCGTGGAGGACCTCCAGTCCAACAAGCAGTTCGTGAGGGAGACGCCGAGGAGGATCAGGGAGCTTGCAGAGCAGAAGTCGAAGTTCGAGGAGCAGATCTCGAAGCTCATGGATTCGTCCAAGCGGAGCCAGCCGGTGCTGGACGAGTTCGACGCGAAGTCGAGGAGGCTGAAGGAGGAGAGGGACGGCGTCTCCAGGTCGATCGCTGCCAACCAGAAGGACCTGTTCGCGCTCTCCGGCCAGGCGTCGACCACTCAGGAGAGGGTGGAGGAGGCGCTGGGGAGCCTGCGGATGCTCGGATACGCCGAGGAGCTGGTGTACTTCACAGGGAGCGAGTCCCTGCTGGTCGAGCTGCAGCAGGAGTACCAGCAGGTCATAGGCTCGGTCAACCGCGGGGCGGACAAGCAGTACTCGGAGATGTACGTCAGCTACAAGAACCTCTCAGTGAGGCACAACGAGCTGGAGAACGAGCGCAACTCGATCATCGGCTTCATCGAGAGCGTGGAAGCCGAGAAGAGGAAGGTGTTCATGGCCGCGTTCGACAGGGTCGGCGCAGAGTTCAGCGCGATCTTCGAGAAGCTCGCAGGGGGGAGGGCGCTCCTGGAGCTTGAGAACCCAGAGGAGCTGTTCACAGGCGGGGTGATAATGCGCGCGGACTTCGGCAACGGTCTCCGCGAGTCGTCGCAGCACAGCGGAGGCCAGAGGGCTGTGACAGGGGTCTCGATGATCCTTGCCATGCAGGCCGTGCAGACGCACCCGTTCTACATGTTCGACGAGATTGACGCAGCGCTGGACGCGATAAACTCCAGCAGCCTCGCGCGGTTCCTGAAGGAGAAGTCGGGGGAGGCGCAGATAATCGCGATCACGCTCAGGGACGTCTTCGTTGCCGAGAGCGACATGACCTACGGCGTCTATGCTGCGGGCGGGGTCTCACGGGTGGTGCACTACAAGCCAGCCGAGGTGCCCAGGCGCGCCTAGCTCGTCCCTCCTCGCAAGGCCGCCGCTCAACGTCCTCATCGACCCGTCGCTCGCCAAGCGCAAGAGCCCGTGGGAGATCAACCTGACAGAGCTCCTCGACATGTTCCTGAGGGCGATATCACAGACCGAGCTCATCGACATGAGGGCGGCCGGGACCGCTGCGCTCTCGTCCGCGACCATCTACAGGCTGAAGGTCGAGACCCTGTTCCTGTTCGAGAGGCTGAGGATGCAGCACAGGCTGATCGACACGTCGGAGCCCCCCCAGATCATAGTGATGCCCTTCAGGTACGAGATTTACTCCACCAACATCGACGAGCTGTTCGACGAGCTCGGGCGAATCCTCCAGGACATCGTGGTCGACCAGGAGGGGGGAGCCGACCAGAACCTGCTCGCGCTTTCGGAGCTCCCGCCCCCGAACTTCGACGACTATGTCGTGTCGCTTCAGGCTCTCCTCTCCGAGTTCAGGAAGATACTCGTCGAGAGGCTCAGGGCGACGGGGAAGACCCTGCTTTCGGAACTGCTCCGCGGTCTTTCGCCTCTCGACGCAGCCCGCGTCTTCATCCTCCTCCTGTTCGCAGCCAACAGCGGCGAAGTCGTGATCAACCAGGAGGAGTCCGACGAGGACGCGCTGGTAGTGTCGGTGGGGCAGCTTGAGTGAAGCGGCGAAGGAAGTACTCCCGAAGGAGGTCCTGGCCAAGGTTGAGGCGGCCCTCTACGCCTCGGGGAGGCCGCTCACTGTGGAGGAGGTCGCGAAGGTGGCAGGGACAGCGTCCGAGCGCAAGGCAGCGGCCATAGCCAGGGAGATAGCCAAGGCTGTGAACGGCAGCATGCAGGCGGTCGAGGTGGTCGAGTATGCGGGGCCGAAGTTCGCGATGCAGCTGAAGGCGCAGTACACGCAGACCGCCCGCAGGTTCGCGACCAGGCCGCTCCTTTCTCGCGCGGCCCTGAGGACCCTCTCCTACATCGCCTTCTTCCAGCCGATCTCGTCGGCCGACCTGGTCCTCCGGAGGAGCTCGACGGTCTACCAGCACCTCAAGGAACTCGAGGACGTCGGGTTCATCGCGAGCGAGAGGCAGGGGAGGAGCAGGGCCTACAAGACCACAGGGCGCTTCTCCGAGTACTTCGGGCTCAGCGCCGACCCTGCCATGCTGAAGAGACAGCTGGAGAACAGGACCCTCACACTCCGATGAGCGGCCGCCGGCGGGCGGGGCGCCCAAAACGCTTAACATCGGGCCTCAGAGGGCGCTCCCGAAAGGGAACCACTTGACTCGACCACTCGAGAACCTGACGAAGAGAAGGCCCACGGGCGGTAGGGCGAAGCCGCACAGAGGAAGGAGGGCGTACGAGAAGGACGGCTACGCGATCGAGCCCCTCGTCGGGCCAGCGTCGAGGAGGCCCATTCGCAGGCGCGGGGGTGGGACGACCGCAGGCCTGATCTTCGCGGACTTCGCGAACGTCTCCGATTCGGCAGGCAAGGCGACGAAGTCGAAGATCCTCAGGGTCAAGAAGAGCCCTGCGAACAGGGACTATGAGAGGAGAGGTGTGATTACGAAGGGGGCGGTCCTTGAGACCGAGGCCGGTGAAGCAGTCGTGACATCGAGGCCGACCGCAGACGGCGTCGTCAACGCCGTGCTGACATCCAAGAAATGAAAGACTACGGCAGGCACGTCTTCTGGCTGGAGTACTTCGACTCGGGGCTCAAGCGGAGCGAGGGGCGCCGAGTCCCTCTGAGCTCGGCCACAAGGGAGCCGACCCTCTCGGAGCTGAACGAGGCGTGCAGGAGGCTCAACCTGCAGCCGCAGCCTCAGATTGCACGGCATCCGTCGACCCCCTCGAAGGAGTCGGGGTACGTGTCAGTCGTCAAGTCGACCCCGAAGCAGGCGCTGCTGCTCAGGGTCGCGAGGGAGCTCTCCGTCGTCCGGGGCCTTGCCGCAAGACGTCAGAACCAGCCGGCCCGCAAAAAGTAGCGACGGACTGCGAAGGTTTAAAGGTGAGATGAGCGGCGTGCGGCTTTCTTGTTTCAGGTCGGCATCTTAACGCATCAGGCCAAGAGTGGCCGGCTAATCGTCAAGCTCACTCAGGAAGTAAGACCGGGCGCGTTCATCTTCGACGACGGAGGGCGCAAGCTGGGCAAAGTGATCGAACTCATCGGTCCTGTGAAGTCGCCCTACGCGTCTGTCGCTATAGTCAGCGGGAGGCTCGGGAAGCCCGGGGACCCGGCATTCGTCGAGAGGTGACAGATGTGAGCCTATGGAACGCGAGCAGGGACGACGGCTTCCGGACGTCGTGCCCGGTGTGTGGAAACAGGCTGATCGGGGACTCTGAGAAGGGGGAGCAGGTCTGTCCCACCTGCGGCTACGTGACTGTCGCGCCTGCCGACTCCGGCCCTGAATGGAAGGCGATGGACCTTGAGGAGAAGAACAAGCGGGTCAGGGTGGGGTCGCCTACTACGCTCGCGCTTCACGACTTCGGGCTGACCACTGAGATAAGCCGCACGATGCGGGACTCCCACGGCAAGTACCTCGACCCTGCGATGCGCGCCACTGTCGAGAAGATGAGGAAGTGGCAGAGCAGGACGAGGACGATCAACAGCGAGGAGAGGGGGCTCTCCAACGTCCTGTCCAAGATAAGCGAGCTCTGCGAGGCGCTCAACCTCCCAGACAACGTCGCAGAGACCGCGGCTCAGATCTACAGGACGTCGGCAAAGATGAAGGTCGCCAAGAGCAAGTCCATACTCGGCATGACCGCGGCCACGGTCTACCTCGCCTGCAGGAAGTGCGGCGTCTCCCGGACGCTCAAAGAGGTCGCGAGGGCCGCAGGGATGGAGAAGGGGAGCGTCGCCAGATACTTCCGGCTCGTCCTGAAGGAGGTGGAGAAGGAGTACGTCCCCCCGCCGTCCGTGGAGAAGTACATCTCGAAACTGATCAACAAGTCTCAGATAGATCCGCGCGTGGAGAGGCTGGCCCTGACCCTCTCCCGCAAGACGAGCGACTCGAAGATCTCCAGCGGGAAAGCCCCGGCAGGCCTCGCAGCGGCCTACGTCTACCTCTCGTCAGTCATGGAGGGGGTGCATCTTCCGCAGAGGGAAGTCGCCGAGTCCGCAGAGGTGACGGAGGTCACGGTCCGGAACAGGTGCCGGGAGATCCTCGACAACTTCGTGATCAGGCAGGAGTTCGTGGCAGTGAAATGAAATCAAAGAAGGCCAAGCCGAAGCCGACCAAGAAGCAGAGGCAGCCGAAGAAGCAGGCCGAGCCTCAGCAGCCGGTGGAGAGGACGGAGGAGGAGCTGGTCGATCTCACCTCGCGGGTGTACAAGCTCGTAGTGGAGCGCGGGCGGGACGGCGTACTGCAGAGCGAGATCTGGAAGGAGCTCGGGCTCACCAGCAGGGACGGGTCCAGGCTCGCGATCAGGCTCGAGAGGAGGGGGCTCATCGGCCGCGTCAAGGTCCTCGAAGAGGGGAGATGGACCTACAAGCTAACCCCGCTAAGGTTCCCCACCGACATGGCTTCGATAGAGAAGGCTCCGTGCATAATCTGTCAGTACGAACCGAAGTGCTCAGTGGACGGCGAGGTGAGCCCGTACATCTGCCCCTGGATAGGCCCGTGGGTTATCGAGGAAGCGAAGGCGACGCGGGCGCGGGTCGCGGAGCCTCAAGCCGTCGCCGCCAGGTAGTGCCCCCGACGATGAAGGGGAAGTTCGATTCGGTGGTAGTGGCCGCGAGGAAGGCGAGGGCGCACGCCTACTCCCCGTACTCCGGGGTCAAGATAGGTGCCGCTGTGCTCACGTCAGACGGCGCGGTATTCACGGGCGCCAACATCGAGAACTCCTCGTACGGCCTGTCCTGCTGCGCGGAGAGGACGGCGATATTCAAGGCAGTGTCCGAGGGCGCGGGGAAGATAGTCGCGATAGCGGTCGTGGGGAAGTCTGAGGAGTTCACGAGGCCCTGCGGCGCCTGCAGGCAGGTGATGGTGGAGTTCAACCCGAAGATGAAGGTCCTGAGGCGGGGGACCGACGGATTCTCTGAGGACGACACGGCCGAGTCTCTCCTTCCAGACCACTTCAACCCGCCAGAGCTCTCCGGCAGATGAGGCTGAACGAGGCCAGGCGGGACCTCTACAGGCGCCTGGCGAGGGAGCAGGGGTACAAGAGTAGGGCCGCCTTCAAGCTCATCGAGGCGAACGAGCGGTACGCGTTCCTCAGGCGCGGCGGCCGCGTCCTCGACTTCGGGTCGTCCCCGGGAGGCTGGCTGCAGGTCGCGTCCGAGCTGGTCGGGCCCGATGGACTTGTCGTGGGCGTAGACATCAGCCCTATCAGGGTGAAGGAGAAGAACGTGGTCACCATCAAGATGGACGTCAACGACCCGGCGTTCCGGGAGAAGGCCGAGGAAGCCCTGGGGGGGAGGGCGGACGTGTTCCTTTCAGACCTGTCGCCCTCTGTCTCTGGGGTCTGGGAGCTCGACCAGACGAGGCAGGTGGACCTCACGATGAAGGTCCTGGAGCTGACCCGCTCCCTCCTGAAGGAGGGGGGGTGCCTGTTCTGCAAGCTCTTCGAAGGGGAGGGGTCACAGCAGGTCCGAGGCGAGCTGCGGAAGCGGTTCAGGAACGTGCGGGTGATCAAGCCTGCGGCCAGCCGCGGTGCGAGCTCGGAGCTCTACTACTTCTGCGACGGGC
>DAIDAO010000042.1 GCA_027310575.1 bacterium
CTGCGGCGGATGGCCGTCCCCGACGCTGGTATCACGCTGCTGATCGAGCCGCTCACTGCATCTGCCCTCGGCATCTTCCTGCTGGGCCAGGGCCTGTCGGCCGGCCAGGTGGTCGGCGGCGCACTCATAGCGGCAAGCATCATCGTGGTCTGGAGGAGCAGGTCGGGCCCTACGCCGGCTTGAAGTCCTTGAGGAACTTCGCGAGCGCGACCAGGGCCGGGGTGTCGTCTGCCTTGCGGAGCCTGACGGTGAACTCCTGGGTCCCTAGTTTCACGGAGACCCTCGGCCTGAATTCGGTGCGGATGAAACGGACGCTCCCGAGGTGTATCCTCCCCGCCAGGTTCTCGTTCACTATCTCGTCGGTCGGCTGCATCGCGCCGATATAGAACGCGACACCGTCTATCCAGTTGATGCTTGGCTCCGCCTGGCGGGGCTGGTTGAGCGCCATCCTGACTATGTCCTCGAAGAAGCCGGTGGCGTTCGCCTGCTCTATGATCTCGTGGACCACGATCTCCTCGTTGGGCTTGTAGGTTATCTTCGAGCGGGCTCGCCGGTCTGCATCGTCGGCCCCTGGCCGATTTGAGCGTTTTGCGTCTGCGCCTGCTCGGTGACGCACAGAGATTTATGGGAGTGTCTTGCACAGACGGAGGGAGAAAGCGATGAAGATCGCCGCCATGTTCAGGCTGACCGCGACAGTCATTCTCATCCAGATAGCGCTCGGAGGCCTTGTCACCTTCAGCTTCGTCGACCCGCTGATCCACATCGTGTGGGGGGTCGTGGCTGGCGTCGTGGCCCTCGTGACCGCTGTGGCCACCCTCCGCCTGAAGCCCGTCGACAGCCAGCTGAGGGGGGTCGCGTTCGGCGTGGTCGGGGGGTTCGTGGTGCAGGTCGTCCTCGGGTTCGCGGCGCTCAACCTCAGCAGCGACGTGCTGGCGTGGGTCCACCTCGTGCTGGGGGTGCTCATCTACGCCATGGCGCTCACAGGGATGTCGTTCGCGCAGCGCAGAGAGTACCTCTCGGCGGCGCAGCCTGCGGTTTAAGCCTCAGGCCGAGCGTCGTGGTCGCTGCGACTCCCCTGTCTGAACCGTTTTATCCCGCGCCGAGAATCCCTCATCTTCTTGGAAGCTTCTGCCACAGAGCTGTTGAAGCAGGACCACAGGGTGATTGAGAAGGTTCTCGGCGCCATCGAGGACGCAGCGGAGCGGGTCAGGAGGGGGGAGGAGGTTCCCGTCCAGCTCCTCGGCGAGGCGCTGGAGTTCAGCCAGGTCTTCGTCGACAGGTGCCACCACGGGAAGGAGGAAGTGTGCCTGTTCCCATGCCTCGAGAGGAAGGGGGTGCCGAACGAGGGCGGGCCGATAGGGGTCATGCTGCGCGAGCACCAGATCGGGAGAGAGATGGCGGGAGCCATAGGTGCGGCGCTGAAAGAAGATCTGGGGAAGCCGGAAGCAAGGGCCCGGGTCGCAGCGCTTTGCACCGACTACGTCGAGCACCTCAGGCAGCACATCTTCAAAGAAGAGAACGTGCTCTTCGGCATGGGCGACAGCCTGATGGGCAGGGACGACCATGAAAGTTCCGTGGAGTGCTACGAGCGGACCGAAGAGGAGAGGGTGGGCTTTGAGAAGCACGAGGAGATGGAGAGGCTCGCCGAGAAGCTCGGGTCGGCACGCGGGGCATGATAGTCGGGTTGCCTGCGGAACCGTCATAAGAGCCAGGGGGTGAGCGGCGCCGTTGCTCCGGGGGAAGCTGGTCTACCTGAGAGGGATCGAGCGGCACGATCTGAAGCTCCTCCACCAGCTGGAGAACGACGAGGAGCTGATGGAATGGGCGCGGTTCAGGCCAGACAACACGGTGAGCATGGAGGAGCTGGAGAAGCGGTACGAGGACGAGCTGAAGGGGAACAGCCCCACGAGGAGGACGTTCGCGGTCGTGGACAAGAAGACGGGGAAGGTGGCGGGGTGGTGCTCCATCCGGTGGTGGAGGGCGTTCTACACCACTGCAGACGTCGGGCTTGCCCTGGCCAAGGAGTTCAGGGGTAAGGGGATCGGCGCAGAGGTCACCAGGCTCCTGACCGGGCTTGCGTTCGACCAGTACAACATGCACAAGGTGGAGCTCTTCACAAGGGCCGACAACCAGGCGATGATCAGGTCGGCGGAGAGGAACGGCTTCAGGGTCGAAGGAAGGATAAGGGAGACGCTCTACTTCAACGGGAAGTTCCACGACGGAGTGCAGATGGGCGTCCTGAGAGAGGAGTTCAGGAAGGCCGGCTGAAATCAGGCGCTCCCGGTTCTCCGCTCGAGCGCCTCCTTTCTGCGGGAGAGGTGCGACCCCTATCTGCCGCTCCAGACACCCGCTGTCCGGCAGGAATGGCCCGAGAGGGGCACTAACGAATTAGGGTGAAGGGTTTATTTCGTCGGGAGAGCCATCAGCGGCCGCTTGAGACGAAAAGCAATTGGAAGAACCACAATCGCGCTTGCAATAGTCATCATAGCGATCATTGCAGTCTCGTCAGTTTACTTCCTGTACAACCAGGCCCCTCCGTCCGGGCCGACGCTGAAGGTCGCAGCCATCCTCCCCGGCTTCGCCAACGACGCTGACTACAACACGCTCGGCTACCTCGCGCTCTCGGCGCTTCACAACCAGACCGGAGTGGTGACGGCGTACGCAGAGAACGTCGCAGTCCCTGACGCCGGGACGAAGATGGAGCAGTACATCGGCAACGGTTACAACGTGATATGGGCCCACGGCGCGCAGTTCAACACTGCGATAGGGCTCGACAACAAGTCCAACGGCCTAGCAGCCAAGTATCCCGCAGTCACCTTCATTGCTGAGACCGACGCGCCTGTCACTGGCCAGCGCTCGAACGTCTGGATCATCGACAGGAACTTCCCGATCGGCTACTACGCCATCGGGGCCGCTGCGGCCCTCGCAACGACGACAGGCAAGATAGCTTACATCGGAGGAGTCCAGCTCCCATTCTCCAACGCAGAAGCAAACGCCGCAATACAGGCCGCGAAGTCAGTCAATTCCAGCGTTCAGGTGTACAGGTACTGGTCCAACAACTTCAACGATCCTGTTGGCGCGCAGACCCAGGCCCAGTCGATGATCGGACTGGGCATCGACGTCATCATGTCATCGACGAACCTCGGGGTATTCGGCATCATGAAAGCGGTTAACGGCACCAGCGTGCTAATCACCACGAAGTACACAGACAAGTCGTCCTACGCGCCCCGCAACTACATCACGTCGTATGAGTACGATTTCAGCGTCGCCTTGCGGTACGTCTATGACGCAATCGTCGCCGGCAACGACAACGGCTACTACAAGATTCCGTTCGGCACCTCGACCAGCGCAGGCGGCTTCATACAGCTTCCGCTCCACAACGTCGCCAGCACAGTCAATGACAGAGTCACGACGATAGTCAACCAGCTCGCGGCGGGTACGATAGTCGTCCCGTTCAATTCTACTGCGCCCGGTCCCGGTCCTTAGGACCGGGAGTCCTCTTTTTAGTCCTCGGCTGACTCTCTGTCGTAGTTCTTCGCCAGCCCCTCCGGGAGTTCCGTCTTCCTGTAGGTCTGGACCAAGATTGCGAGGGTCACGATGAAGGGGATCATCAGCAGGAACTGGGATGGAACAGGCAGGTTCAGTATCTGGCCGTAGATTCCGAAGACCTCGGCCGCCGCGAAGAGCAGCGCCCCCAGCATCACTGGAATCGGGTTCCATCTCCCGAAGAGCGTGAGCGCGATCACTATCCACCCTCTCCCGTTGACCAGAGACGGCGTGTATGTCCCTGTGAAGTAAAGCGGGAGGTACCCACCTGCAATCCCCATGACGATGCCCCCCGCTACGGCTCCGGCGTACCTCGTGAGAGAGACGTTGATTCCGAGGCTGTCGGCCACTCTGGGGTTCTCCCCGACAGACCTGAAGTTGAGTCCGTATCTGGTCCTGTAGAGGAAGGCCCATACCAGGATGGACAGGATCACTGCGAAGTAGAACATCAGATTCTGGCTGAAGAGGACGGGCCCGAGATATGGTATGTCCGACAGCAACGGGATGTGGACTGGCAGCAGGGTCGGAATCTGAGGCGGCTTGATGACGACGCCGATGAACACGCTGTACATGAAGTTGGCAATGCCGACCGCAGCCACAAGGAGTGCCAGGCCTACCACGAACTGGTTCTGCTTCAAAGTGATTGAGAAATACCCCATCACAAGCCCGAAGAACCCGCCCATCGCGGCTCCTGCAAGAAGGCCGATGATTATGTTCCCGCCGCTCAGGAAGGTGGCCAGGAAGGTCGCCGAGGCGCTCGCGAGCATCACCCCCTCGTTGAAGACGAGGAAGATGCCGGACCTCCCGGAAATCGTCATCGCCTGGCCCCCGAGGATGTAAGGCACGCTGACGGCAACAGCCACCCGGAAGAAGTCGGTGACCAGGTCGGTCAACGCCTGCGCCTCTCGAAGACGTTCGCCATCAGGATGAAGAGCAGGAGGAGGGCCTCGATTACGTAGACCAGCTCCACGGGGACGCCCATCACCGCATTCATCGCGCTCCCTCCAAGCTCAATCACGGTGATGAAAATCGCCGAGACTATCACCCCCAGAGGGTTCCCGTACGCAATCAGCGCGATGATGATGCTCAGCGCGGCGTAGTTGGACTGCATCCCGTCGACGAGCCTCAGCTGCAGGCCGGCGACTTCCATCCCCCCGGCGAGGCCAGCGATCGCACCCCCGATCACCAGGGACATGGGGGCGAGGAGGTTCGAGTTGACCCCGAAGACCAGGGCCGCCCTCTCGTTCGCCCCCGAGGCCCTGAGCTCGAACCCCTGCACGCTCCTGAAGATGTAGTAGTACGACGCGAGCGGCGCGAGGACGGCGATGACCAGCCCGAGGTTGATCGCGGGATTCGTCAACAGCACGGGTAAGTCGAACGCGGACGGAATCGCCTGCGTCTCCGGGTGCCCGGCGAACGGGTCCCGCCAGGGTCCGGTGGCGACGTAGAGAACGAGGTAGAACGATATGAAGTTCATCAGTATGGTCGAGACTATTTCGTTGACCCTGAACTTGTACAACATGAGTGCAGGGAAGAGGGCCCAGAAGGCGCCGAACGCAGCGGACGCGATAAGCAGGAGTGGGATGGCGGCCAGCGCAGGGAGGGAACTCAGCATGAACGCGACAGTCACCGCGCCTACAGCGCCGAGAAGGAACTGCCCCTCGTTCCCGACGTTGTATTTCTTCAGCGTCAGAGGGATGGCGAAAGCTAGAGACATCAGCAGGAGAGGGACGAACTTGATCGTGAACAGGCTGAGGTTTGTGGCAGACCCGAAGGATGCCGTCAGGAGGAGTGAGTACCCTTCGGCCACGTTCTTTCCCAGGAGGCCCAGCATCACACCCGCAGCCGCGAGCGCTGCCGCGACGCCGATCAGGTACGTCGCTACCTGCGCGGCCAGCTTGTCTCCTTTCTTGTCCTTGTTCACGAGGCGGAGGCCTCCTTCTTCTTCCCCGCCATCATCGCCCCGATCTCATACTTGTCATAAGACCCCGCTTCGACGACCCCCATCACCTGTCCCTTGAAGAGAACGCAGATTCTGTCGCTCACAGCCATCAGCTCGTCCAGGTCTTCGGAAATCAGGAGCACTCCGGCGCCACCCTCCTTCTGCTTGACCAGGCTCCTCAAGACATGGTCGGTCGCGGCTATGTCGAGGCCCCTTGTGGGATTGTGGGCGACCAGAAATTTGCACTGCGTCAAGAAGGCGCGTGCGATCAGTATCTTCTGGACGTTCCCTCCCGACAGGACCCCTGCGTGGGCCTCCACGCTGGTCGTCTTGATGTTGTAGTCCTCGACACCACGTAACGCGGCCGCTCCCATCGCCTTCCTGTTGAGCGCGAACCTGTCGGAGAAGCTGGGGGAATGCTCTCTGCCGAGCACGATGTTCTCGGCGATCGTCATCGACGGGAGGATTCCGTCCCCCATCCTGTCCTCGGGGATGTACCCTACCCCCATGGAGATAACCTGCTTCGTGTTCAGCCTCGTAAGCTCGATCCCATCCAACTTTATGCTCCCAGATCCCGCCCTCCGCACGCACATTATCGCCTCGGCCAGCTCCCTCTGTCCGTTTCCAGACACGCCGGCTACCCCCAGGATCTCTCCGTGGCGGACGGCCAGGTCGACCTCCTCGACAGCGGACGCCCCCTTCCCGCTGCCCACGGACACAGAAGTCAGGACAAGGGCGGGTTCGCCTTGCGCGGCCGAGGTGCGGGCAGGAGTAGGCCCCGCTTGGAGCAGAGGGGGAGCGCCTCTCCCGCCCATCATCAGCTCGACGAGCCTCTTTTCTCCCGACTCGGAGACCTGAAGCCTTCCGGCAACCCTCCCCCCGTTCAGGACGGTGATTTCGTCTGCTATGCTCATCACTTCGCGGACCTTGTGGGTGATGAAGACGACCCCGAGCCCGTTCATCGCGAGTTTCTTTATGGCGCCGAGGAGGACGTCGGCCTCCTGCGGCGTAAGGGAGCTGGTCGGCTCGTCCAGAATCAGGACGAGCGGGTCGCGCGCCAGGACCTTCAGTATCTCCACCCTCTGCTGTGCGCCGACAGGGAGGGCCTTCACCTTGGCGTCGAGGTCGACAGAAAGGCCGTATTCCCGGGCTATGGATTCGACCTTCTCCCGCTGGGCCCGCGCCTCGAACTTCAGTCCCCTCCCGGTCCCGAGCAGGATGTTCTCGAACGAGGTGAAGTTGGAGACGAGCCTGAAGTGCTGGTGAACCATCGCTATCCTGTGGCGCAGGGCGTCTCTGGGAGTCCTGATGGCCATCTCCTTCCCCTTGATCTCGACTCTTCCCTCGTCCGCCCTGTACAGACCGTACAGGACGTTCATCAGGGTCGTCTTGCCTGCGCCGTTCTCGCCGAGTAGCGCGTGGACTTTTCCCCCCGTTATGCCGAAGTCGACGTGGTCGAGCGCGAGGACATCGCCGAACCGCTTCGCGATGCCCGTCATCCTGACGAGCTCTTCGGCCGGCATGTGAGCGTCACCGCCCGAGCGCGATTAATATCCTTCACCCAAACGCGTTAGGTCGCCTGCATGGGCGCAGGCGACGCGGGGGATGGCAGGCGCCGGCCGTTTGAAATCGTTGGTTGATATACGCAAGAGGCGTTCTTGCGTCTGCGATGGAGAAAGAAGAGGACGTGGTCTGGAGCGGCAGGCCCTGGATCGGGCCTTCGCTTGTAGCCAGGACCATAGGCGTGGTGGTCGTCGGCTTCGTAGCGTTCGCGGTCCTCTCGGCCATGGGCGCCCTGACGCTGTCCATCC
This sequence comes from bacterium, assembly GCA_027310575.1. Lineage (GTDB taxonomy): Archaea > Thermoproteota > Nitrososphaeria > Nitrososphaerales > Gagatemarchaeaceae > UBA183. Next base: position 7,300 of record DAIDAO010000042.1, read on the forward strand.
TGGGGGTGTCCCTGTCAGACTGGGTCGTGGTGGCGCTCGCCTTCGCCTGGCTCGCCTCGATGGCC
>DAIDAO010000001.1 GCA_027310575.1 bacterium
GATCAGCCCCTCAGGGCCGGTCACAAGGGCCCCCTCCCAGTCAGCACGCCTCTCATTCTTCCAGGATAGGACGGTCAGGAGCAGGAATGTGATGGACAGCTCGAAAGTCGACGTGACTATCGGCAGGGAGAAGTAGCCGACGAGCATTGTCAGCCCTACTATCCCTGCGACCACAAGCGAGAGGTCCTTTACGAACAGCCACTTGGTCTTCACGTGCGCCAGTTCATGGCCGATCACCCCGCGGAGATCACGGACCGGGTTGTCGATCCGCCACTGAAGCGGGATGAAGACGTTGTTCGTAAAGGCGTTGGTGAAGGGCCCTTCGATCCACGGGTTGCTGGTCCAGAAGATCCGGACCCTCTTGCTGATCCCCATCTCGTTCAGGATCTGAGCGACACCGTAAGCTGAATACTCCTCGGCGGTGAACTCCGTCGGCTTGTGCTTCCGCCGCAGCCCGTAGTAGATCGACCCTGCCAGCGTCTTGAAAGTGTTGTAGAAGGCTCCGTACATGAAGAAGCCGGTTATCGATATCATCGCACCGTAGAGATAGATAATGTCGAGGAACGCCCACGACGGAAGCTGAATCACGACCCTGAGGAAGGGCCCCAACGCCACGCTCAGCGCCGCCAGCGTAATCAGACACAGCCGCCTGATCGGGAAGGTACCGTAGATGTAGTCCCTGACCGCGCCTAAAGCTGTCATTAGTCGGCTCATGGCTTCGCCCCCGCTTTCGTGCGCTCATGGAAGTACTGCACGACTTCCTTTGCCTTCGGGGTTGCCTTTGCGAGCCTCACGGCGACTCCACGCTTGGACCCGTTTAAGTCAATCAGCTCGTACCTTGTTTCGATAAGCCCCTGGTCCTGCAGAACGTCGAGGTGGTGGCTTACCATGCGGGGGTGAATCTTCAGCTCCTTGGCAATCTGCTCCACGTACTTGTCGTCCTTCGACTGCATCAGATACTCGAGGATGGCCCAGCGTGAGGGCTGCGCCACAACTTCGGCCGTTCCGTTCGCGAAGAAGTCCATGCTCGACATGGAGCGTCTGGGTCGCCTCTATTTGAATCTAGCGCTCCATTCTGCGCTACCGAGATGATGTTTCGGGCGTCAGGCTGGCGCCTGTGTTAGGGCACCATACCCGCGACCCCCTGGCGCATCATACCTGGTGGTGCATCATTCCTGTAAGCTTAAGTGCGGTGGCCGGGATTTGAATTCTCGAGTCATTCGCATGACTTCCCGAGTTAGTAGCGTGGCAGGCTACTGTCCTGGACCAGGCTAGACGACCACCGCTCGTTTCAAGTCGCGTTATTGTGGAGGTTAAAAGGTTGCGGCTGGATTCTTCAGCCGACCTTGGTCCCGAGCTTGACAGTCCGCTCGGGGCTCAGGAGAGAGAGCTCGCTCTCGTTGAACGCGGCGAGGAGCATGCACTCGGAGACCACGCCTGCGACTGGCTTCGGCTCGAGGTTCACCACCGCGACCACGACCTTGCCCTGTAGCTCATCCTTCGAGTAGCTGTCCTTTATCCCAGCCACACACTGCTTGCCGACGCCGTCCCCGAACTCGACCATGAGCTTGTACATCGGCTTCCGCGCAGTCGGTATGTCCTCGACCGAGGTTATCCGGCCGACCTTCATTTCGACCTTGGCGAAGTCAGCTATTGAAATGGACAACAGTAGGTCAAGGGATTGATGGCGAATTAAGCCTTAAAGGCGCACGCGCGCGGCCGCCGAACATCGGGCCGGTAGTCTAGTCTGGTAGGATACAGGCCGAGAGCCGTCTAGCCCCTTGGCAAAGAAATCCAGACTGGGGGAGGTCGGGGGTTCGAGTCCCCCCCGGTCCACTTCTCATCCACCCAGACTCCGTCATGTACCACCCGACGGTGGGCTTTCTCAGCAGAAGGGCCTGACCGGCGCCCTAGATCGGTATGAACCGAGCACTCTTCATCTTGTCCTCTCCCTCGAACGCCCTGCTCATCTCGACGACCTTCTGTGCCGGGCCGTGAACGAGGAAGATTTCGACACAGACCGAAGAGGTCGTCTTGCTGTGCAGGTGGGTCCTGACTATGTCCTCGAACCTGTGCTTGAGGGAGGTCACCGGCTCCTCCCGGTCCTGATCGTGGGTCACCACTAGCAGCCCGTTGACCATGCCGCTGAGCCTTGCCTTCTCCCGGTCCTCTTCGAGCATGAGCCTCACGGCCGCCCTGACGAGCTCGGACCTTCCTGAGAACCCCCTGGACCTCTGAATCCCATCCATGGCTTCGACCATCTGGTCCGGAAGAGAAAGACTGACGACGGGCACGAACTGGCGGCTCTTATTAATATCTTATATACGTTGTGATGGAAGTTATTAGAGGTTAACAAGTACATTAATAAGAGCGGCTCGGGGCGAATCTGCATTGGCTGCGGAGTGGCTTCTGCTCGTTGGAGGAAGCTTCGCCCTCGGGATGCTGCACGGCGTCGTTCCGGATGAGCATACATGGCCGATCACGTTCAGCTATTCGGTAGGAGCGGCGACGGGGAGGGGCGGAATCTTGTCGGGGGCGTACTTCGCGACCGCCTTCACCGTGCAACGGGCCGTCATGTCGCAGCTCGTGTACTTCGCAGTGGCCCCGTTCCTGATATCTGACGAGTCTCTGAACGGCCCAGTATACTTCGCGGCTGGCACGGCCATGGCCGCGGCCGGGTACCTCATGCTGAGGAGAAGCCTGCCGCACTGGCACCCGCTCATGTGGATATCCAGGAGGGACAGGACCAGGCACGAAAGCGAGATCGGCAAGACTGGCCGCGTCCCGGTTCACTGGGCGCTGATCCACGGCTTCATAGCCGGCTTCGGAGTCGATGCCGGGCTATTCACCAGCTTCGTGTATCTGGTGGCCGTTCCTGCGGTCCCGCTGGCTGCGCTGGGCTTCCTCCCGGGCGCCGCATTCGGACTGGGCACCTTCGCCGTCCTGCTCGTGATAGGACTCCTCTTCGGTGGGAGCATGCAGGTTGCGAAGCGGTGGGAGGCTGAGAGGATGGAGGTGTTCGGAGCGAAGGTGGGGGCGAGAAGCCTGTTCTACGGGGGCCTGCTCTTCGCTGCGGCCGGCCTGCTCTTCATGCTCGGGCTCAACGGCCTGGTCCCCTTCGACCTAGGGAACCTGCTGGTCTTTGCGTTCATGGTCGCCATAATAGTTCCAGTAATGGTGAAGACCTGGAGCGAGGTCAGGGAGCTCCCGCTCGACCCCCATGCCCAGCCCCATCATGGCTAACCCGGAGGCGGCAGCCGTAGGTAGTGCGCCTCGACCACTCGCCAGAAATCGGCGCTCCCGGCCGCGGAGCCCATCCAAGCCCCATCACTGTATTCCCTCGTCCGGGCTGGTCGGCTTGGGGATCTGCCCGACGACCACCACCGCGGTGAAGAGGAGTATCGCGGCCAGCACGAACGTGGTGTAGTAGCCGGAGTACACGGAGATGAAGCCCGAGACAAAGGAGCCGCCCATCGAGGCGATCCCGACCACTGCAGAGTAGACCCCCAGCGCCGCGCCCGCGCGCCTGCCGCCCACGGTCGTGAACACCATCGTGTTAGCGGAGGTGTAGTAGATCGCGAAAGCTACTCCTCCTGCGAGCGGGTAGAACAGGAGCACCGGTAGCACGAAGAGACTTCTGGGGAGGATGTATGCGGCGGCCCCGATCGCGAAGTAGCACCAACCTCTGAGGAGGAGCCCCTGGACCGAGGTGGTGACGAGGTTCCTCCTGGCTATGAACCCCCCTACCAGCTGGAACGCCACGGTCTGGACGACCATGCCAGCGAGTATGATTGCGAAGACCTCTTGGTCGGGCATCGAGTAGAAGTCCATGGCGGGGACGAACGAGGTGTTGAAGAGCCCGCTCGACGCGTAGAACAGGACCGTGGAGATGTAGAAGAGCGGCACCTGGCGCGTCAGGCTGGAACGGAGGCCCCTGAACACCCGTCTGAAGTCGTTGGCCGTAGGGACGACCACGAAGAAGACCGGGTTCGCCCGGAGGCGGCTGAAGAAGCTCGGCTTCCGCAGCGCGACCGTCTCCCTCTCCAGCACGAATTCAGGTTCGGGGATTGTCAGCAGCGCCATGGAGGCGGAGACTACGGCCAGCGCCCCCATGGGGACGAAGAGCAGCACGAGGTCGCTCCTGGGGAAGGCGTCGGCCCATATGGTGCTGAGCAACAGACCCACTACGTTCCCGACGCTCGAGACCATCGAAAGCTTCGCGAATGCGTTCGCCCACCGGCCCTTCTGCTCCGTCTCCATCACCAGGAGGTTCATGGGAGTGGCGGAGGCGACCGACACGAAAGATATGACCGAGAACCTGGATATGGTGCCAGCGCTCGACTGGTCGAAGAAGAAGGAGACGAGCGCGACCGCTGTGAGCGCATAGCTCAGGGCGATCAGCGCCTTCCTCTTGTGGAGCCTGTCGGTGGCGTAACCCCAGAAGAGGGCTGCGGGGATGCTGATCCCGCTGTAGATCGCCGTCGCCAGGCCGAAGTAGATGGTCCCCAGCGCTTTGCCGTTCAGGAATATGAGGTAGAGCGACACCATCGTCCCCAGCGGGCCCGTGGCCATCGATATCGGGAAGACAGAGTATATCCAAGCGCTCTTCCGCCGCTTCGCTGCACCTGCCATCGACCCTACCCTTGTCACCAATCCTTGATGTGTGTTACACTGCGGCGCAGGGACAAAGCTGAATTAGCTTCGCTGGGCGTCCGCGCTGTTGACCCTGCTCGGGCTGAGGCTGGCCGTCGCCATCCCCGACACAGTGTCTGAGGAGAAGGACTCGCTCCGGGACAGGACGGTCAAGCTCGGGCTCATCGCGAGGGCGTGCGCGATATACGGGGTCGACCTGATCGAAATCTTCCGGGACCCCAAGGGACATGGGCGGTCAGGCGAGATGCGCAAGGTCCTGGAGTACCTGGACGCACCGCAGTACCTTCGGAGGAGGCTCTTCCCGCTCGATGAAGCGCTGAAGTACGCCGGACTGCTCCCCCCTCTCCGGATACCTTCCCACAAGCCGAAGGTCCCGGTCGACCGGGTCTCGGTGGGAGAGGTCAGGGAGGGGGTGGTCAATGCAGACGGGACGGTCGACGTGGGGCTCGACGCCTCCCCAAAGCTCGTGGCGGGGGCCCAGTCGGGGACGAGGGTGACGGTCAGGGTGTCTTCGCTGGGGCCTTTCACCGCTGAAGCTGTCACGAGGGACCAGGTTAAGGGGTACTGGGGCTACGACGTGGAAGAGAAGCGCATAGCAGACGTCCTCGCCGACCAGCGATTCAAGGTGAGGATCGCGACTTCGAGGCTCGGGGTGCCGCTCCCCTCGGCCCTTGCCAGCCTGAGGCCCTTGGTGCGGGGGGCGGGCAGCGTCAAGCTCGTCTTCGGCTCGCCGTCGAGGGGATTGTTTGAGATGATCGGAGACGAGCTGTCCCGGCGGGTGGACGTCGTCCTCAACCTCTTTCCCGACCAGCAGGTTGAGACGGTGAGGACTGAGGAAGCCCTCTTCGCCGGGCTGGGGCTTGTGAACCTCCTCTCAACCGAGAAAGCTTAAGTGCGAACCGTAAAACCGGCCCCCAGAAAGGAAGGTTCAGCGTGAAATGGGTCATAGGAAGCATTCTGCACCTCGCAGGGGTAGTCTCGCATACAGGCCTAGGGGACGCGCCAAGAGCTTCGTCCCGAGGGTAAGGACCTGGCCCAGGCTGGAAGCTGAGAAGCCGACCCTCCTCGGATTCCCTGGCTACAAGGCGGGGACCGCTCACGTCATCACCGTGGATGACAGGGCGAAGACCCCCAACTTCGGGAAGCCTCTGTTCAACCTCTCGAGCGTGCTCACCATCCCTGACGCCCAGGTGATGGGGCTCAGACTGTACGGCCACGAGAACGGCCAAGACATGGCGATAGCGGACGTGAAGGCTGCTGGGCAGACCACCGCGGACAAGCTGCCGCTGGCGAGATCGACGAGAGTCGCAGCCCTGGTGTCGTCGGTCCCCAAGGACGTAGGGCTCTCCCAGAAGAAACCCGTGGTGCTCGAGGTGGGCGTGTCGGGGGGCGACCTGAAGTCGCAGGCGGAGTTCGTCCTGGGGCTCTTGGGGAAGAAGGTGAAGTTCGCTGACGTCTTCAAGGCCGGGATGTACGTGGACGTGCTCGGAATCACGAAGGGGAAGGGGTACGAAGGCCCGGTAACCAGGTTCGGGGTGAAGAGGAAGCAGCACAAGTCGAGGAAGAGCGTGAGGGCGGTCGGAGTCATCGGGCCCTGGCATCCGGCAGCGGTGATGTACACTATCGCGAGGGCGGGACAGATGGGCTTCCATCAGAGGACGGAGACGGGAAAGAGGATTCTTCTGGTGGGGAGCGCTTCGGCCAACCCAGTCACCCCCCTTGGGGGCTTCCCGCACTTCGGGAACGTAGGAGGGGACTACGCAGTAGTGAGGGGGTCCGTGCCGGGTCCGGCGAGCAGGTTCGTCATGGTCAGGATGAGGGCGAGAGGGGTGTCGAAGAGCCAGAACCCTCCGCAGGTGATTGAAGTGAGCACGATCAGCGGGAGGCGCTGAGGTTGAAAGCCGAGATCGTGGGGTTGAACGGCAAGCCGTCTGGCGAGGTCGAGGTCCCCCAGGTGTTCTCAACGGAGCTGAGGCCGGACCTGGTCAAGCGCGTCTTCTGGCTCGTGGGCTCCCATGGGTTCCAGCCGAAGGGGAGGGATCCGATGGCGGGAGAGAGAACCACGGCCGAGACCCACAGTCCGCCTACCGGGACTGGCAGATCAAGAATCCCGCGCGTCAAAGGCGAACGCTATTCCCGGGGAGGGCTCGCCGGCGGAGTGGCCAGCGTCGTCAAGGGGAGGCTGCCGCACCCTCCGAGGTCGGAGAAGGTCATCCACTTTGCAGTGAACAAGAAGGAGAAGCGGCTCGCCACCGACTCGGCAATCGCGTACACGGCGAACCTCGACGCGGTGAAGGGCAGGGGGCACAGGGTGAAGAAGCAGTCGCTGCCGATGGTGGTCGCAGACGACATCGAGACGGTTGAGAAGACAGCCGAACTCGTGTCCTTCCTGGAGAAGGTCGACCTCAAGGACGAGCTCGAAAGGGTCGACGGACGTACGAAGCGAAACACCGGGAAGAGAAGGCTGAGGGGGAGGGCGTACAAGGTCGGCGTGGGACCTCTGATAGTGGTCACCAACGACAGGGGGGTGGGAAGGGCCGCAGGAGGGATCCCCGGCGTCGGGGTCGCGAGAGTCCAGGACCTGAGCGTGCTTGACCTTGCGCCGGGCGGTGTCCCCGGCAGGCTCACGCTCTGGACCGAGTCTGCCATGAGCGCCCTCGAAGGGAGGGAGAAGGGGGTGGCGTCGTAGATGAGGCTCGAGGACGCGCAGAAGATTCTGAAGCGGCCGTACGTGACGGAAAGGACGTTCGACCAGATAGAGAGGGAGAACAAGCTGTGCTTCCTCGTCGACGACAGGGTCTCGAAGACGCAGATAGCGAACGCAGTCACGGCGCTGTACGAAGTGCAAGTGGACGCGGTGAACACGTCGAGGACGAACAGGGGGAAGAAGGCTTTCGTGAGGCTGACCGAGGCGGGCAAGGCCGCGGAGCTGGCGACGAAGCTGGGGCTGGTGTAGGAAATGGGCAAGAGGATACTTCAGCGCAGGCGGGGAAAGGCAGGGATACAGTTCAGGGCGCCGAGCAGAGGGAAGGTGGCGCCTGTGAGATACCCGAGGGCGGAGGGCCCAGCGACGGTCACAGCCATACTCGACGAGAGGGGAAGGAGCGCGCCTCTGGCGCAGATCAGGCTCGAACGGGACAGGTACAGCTACCTGCCGGCGGTCGCGGGGATGACTGTGGGACAGCAGGTGTCCCTCGGGTCGGGCGCCCAGTTGGCGGAGGGGAACGTCATGCAGCTTTCGAGCGTCCCGGAGGGGACGAGGGTGTGCAACATCGAGCTGCGGCCCGGAGACGGAGGGAGGTTCGTCAGGGCGTCGGGGACTTCGGCAGTGCTCTTCTCGAAGGCGAACGGCAGGGCCATCCTGAAGCTTCCTTCGGGGAAGAACATCCTGATCAGCGACCGGTGCAGGGCGACCATCGGCGAGGTGGCTGGCGGAGGGAGGAGGGAGAAGCCGTTCCTCACCGCGGGCGCGAGGCACCACGCGATGAGGGCTTCCGGAAGGGTCTACCCGAGGATGAGAGGGATCGCGATGGCTGTGGTCTACCACCCGTTCGGCGGAGGAAGACACCAGCACCCAGGCAAGTCGACGAGCACGTCGCGCAACGCTCCGCCTGGCAGGAAGGTAGGATTAATAGCGCCTAGGAAGACCGGGAGGAAGAGATTGGCCAGGGCTAGCGCGGAGGTATCAAAGTAGATGCCGAAAGAGTTCAGGTACAGGGGGAAGTCGCTGGACGAGCTCAACGCGATGTCGACCGAAGCCCTGCTTGCGCTCCTTCCGTCCAGGGCAAGGCGCTCCCTGAACCGCGGGGTGTCCGAAGAGAAGAGGAAGCTCCTGGAAGACGCGAGGGCGAAGAAGGACGGCAAGCTCGAGGGGGAGATCAAGACTCACGCGAGGGACATGATCATCCTGCCGACGATGGTCGGCCTTACGATCGCGGTCCACAACGGCAGAGAGTTCGTCAACCTGGAAGTGAAGCCGGAGATGATCGGGAGGTATCTGGGCGAATACGTGATAACGAACAAGAAGGTCGTGCACGGGACGCCCGGCATAGGAGCGAGCCGCTCCAGCCTCTACGTCCCCCTGAAGTAGCTAGACCACGGTCGTCTGGGACTGGTCGCGCAGGAAGTTGAGCAGGTAGTACGGGCTCCCAACCCCCCTCCCTGTCACCCCGCTCGCCTTCCATCCTGTGAACGACTGCGCGCCCGGCCAGGCCCCTGTCGTGGAGCCCCCTGCCCTGTTGGCGTAGGTGACCCCGAACCTGATTCCGTCGAAGAACTTCCTCTGCTCCCTCTTGTCCCTGGAGAATATCCCAGCGGTCAGGCCGTACTCCGTGGCGTTGGCCTTCTGGAGCGCGTCCTCGACGTCCTCAGCTTCGTTCACCACGACGAACGGGACGAAGAGCTCCTCAGTGACCAGCTTGTGGTGTTCGGGGAGCCCCACGACGACGGTCGGGGCCACGTAGTAGCCGTTCCTCATGGAGCCCTCGCGCAGGACTTCGCCTCCAGAGAGCAGCTGAGCCCCAGCGCTCTTCGCTTCTGCGACTGAGGCCTCGAACTTCTCGACCGCCTTGTCGTTGATCACGGGTCCCATGAACGTCTGCTTCTCCCTCGGGTCCCCGACCACGATCTTGTCCACCCTCTCCTTGAGGGCGGAGAGGAACCTGTCCTTGACCTGGCGCTGGACGTAGACCCTCGAAGTGGCGCTGCACTTCTGCCCTCCGTAGCCGAACGCGGCCCTCACGGTCCCTTCGACCGCCTCGGGGATGTCAGCCTTGGAGGTGACGATGGTGGGGTTCTTGCTCCCCATCTCGAGCAGGATCGGCTTCGGGTAGGGCTGCTCAGTGTGGAACCTGCGGAACAGGCGCATGCCCACGTCGCGCGAGCCCGTGAAGGCTATCCCGGCGACGTCCGGGTTGGACACGAACTCGTCTTCGTAGTTCCCCCCCGGGCCTGTGACGTAGTTGACGGCCCCGACCGGGACCCCGGCGTCCACGTAGAGCTGGTACAGCATCAGCCCGGTGAGGGGTGCCTCGCTGGTCGGCTTCAGTATGACCGAGTTGCCCGTTATCAGGGCCCCCATCGCCATCCCGTTGGCCAGCATGAAGGGGAAGTTGAACGGGGAGATCACCGGCCAGACCCCGAACGGCTTGCACACGTCGAAGGTGCGCTCGCCCGGGCCGCCGGGACCCATCTTCGTGGAATACCCCTTCTCCTTCTTCATGACCCCCACGTAGTACTTCACTGCGTCGATGGCCTCCCAGCACTCTGCGAGCGCCTCGAGCCTGTTCTTCCCGACCTCGTACGTTATCGCGACCGCGATGTCGAACTTCCTCTCGTCCACGAGCTTCGCGTACCGCTCGATCGCCCTGACCCTCGCCTGCCAAGGCCTTCCGCTCCACTCGCCGAAGCCGGCCTTCGCCGCCTCGACGGCCTGTCTCGCGTGCTCCCTCGTCCCCACCTGGAACCTCCCCACCACGATGGACGTGTCCAGGGGGCTCCTGTGCTCGAACTCCCCAGCCTCAGACCTGATTTCGCGCCCCCCGATGTACATCGGGTAGGTCTGGCCGAGCTTCGGCTGGAAGCGCTTCAGCGCAGCCTCGAACCTCGGGTTTACGCTCTCGTCTGCGAAGAGCGTGGTGTAAGTAATCTTGCGCATCTGCTTCTTGGGCATGGGGACCGCCGCCCCGCGCCGCGCTAAAATGTTTGTCGCCTAACTCGAGGCTACGAGGCGCTGGTGAGAGAGCTGCGTCCCGGTCACAGACGACCATTCCTTTGCGACCCTGGCCTTCACCTCGCCGAAGGGGACCTCCCTGCCCGAGAGCTTCTGCATCGACGTCATTGCGGAGGGGTCGAGCCCGCAGGGGCGGATGAGCTCGAAGCGGGACAGGTCGGTGTTCACGTTGAGCGCGAAGCCGTGATAGGTGACCCAATCCGTGACCGCCACGCCTATCGAAGCGAGCTTCTTCCCCCTCACCCAGATCCCTGGATGCCCCTCGAGCCTCTCGCCCTCTATCCCGTAGGTCCCGACTGCCCTGATCACCGCCTCCTCTATGTTCCTGACGTGGCGTCTCACGTCGTGGTCCGCGAGGAGGACTATCGGGTATCCCACGAGCTGCCCTGGGCCGTGGTAGGTGGCGTCCCCTCCGCGTTCGACCTCGAACACAGGGATCTCCTGCGGCCTGAAGTTCGCAGGGGTCGTCTTCCTCCCGAGGGTGATCACGTGCTCGTGCTCAACGAGGATCAGGGAGTCCGGGATCTCCCCCCTGGCCCGCTTCGCCGCCAGCTCCCGCTGAAGCCCCAGAGCTTCGCCGTACTCCATCCTGCCGAAGTCTAGGAGATACCCGTTCATGTCCTGAGCTGGTGAATCGGTCGCCCGGCTGCAGACTCCGAGGCTTCCATGATCCCTTCAGGGAGGGTTGGGTGGGGGTGCACGGTCAGGGCTATGTCCTCGACTGTGGCGCCCATCTCGATGGCCAGAGCGACCTCGCTGATGAGGTTGGACGCCTCAGGCCCGACGATCTGGACCCCGAGCACCAGCCCGTCCTCCTCGTTCGAGACGACCTTGACGAACCCGTCCGTCTCGCCCGCAGACAGCGCCCTGCCGAGAGCGGCGAACTGGAACCTGCTCCTCTTGACCTTGTACCCCGCCTCGGTCGCCTTCGCCTCCGTCAAGCCTACGCTCGCGACTTCGGGGTCGCAGAAGATGGCGTCCGGGATTGCCTTCCAGTCGGCGGCCGAAGGCAGGCCCGCGATGCATTCGGCTGCCACGATGCCCTCCTTTGACGCCTTGTGGGCGAGGAGCGGCGGCCCGCGTACATCACCGATGGCGTAGACCCCAGGGACGTTCGTCTGCATCTTCTGGTCCGTGACGACGTACCCCCTCGAGTCCGTCTGGACCCCAAGCGCTGCCAGGTTCATCTTTTCCGTCCTCGGCTTCCGGCCGACGCTGACGAGGATCTTGTCGACGACGACCATCACCTTCCCGCCTGGCGTCTCCACCTCGACCTCGGCTTCCGAGCCCTTCTTTGCCACCCGTACGACCTTCGACTTCAGGTAGACCTTCGCCCCCCTCCCCTCGAGCTTCCGCTGGACGACCCGCACCACCTCAGGGTCGCTCCCTGGGAGGAGCTGCTCCATTATCTCGACTACAGTGATCTGGCTCCCGAACTTCTGGAACATGGACGCGAACTCTAGCCCTATGGCGCCCCCGCCGACGATCATGAGCCTCCCAGGCGCGCCCTTGAGCTCGAGCCCCTCCTTCGAGCCTATGATGAGGTCGCCGTCGAACTCCAGCCCAGGGAGACTGGAGCTCCTGGTCCCGGTGGCTATGACGAGGTTCTTGAAGGAGACCTCCTCCTTCCCTGTGGAGGTCACTACAGACAGCCGCCCCTTCCCCGCGACTTCAGCCTCCCCCATTAGGACTGTCGCGTGGTAGCCGCGGAGGAGCATCTCTATGCCTCCGACCAGCCTCGAAACAACTTCCGACTTCCACTTCTGCATCTGGACGAAGTCGACAGAGGCCCCGGTGACCCTGAGGCCGTACCTCTCTGCGTCTCTCACCTTGTCGAGGAGCTTGGAGACCGTTATCAGGGACTTCGAGGGGATGCACCCGTAGTTCGTGCACTCCCCGCCCAGCCTGTCCGCCTCGACGACCACGGCCTTCAGTCCCAGCTGGGCTGCGCGGATCCCGCAGACGTACCCGCCCGGTCCTCCCCCCACGATGGCTACGTCTGCTTCAATCAACTGATTTCCTCGAGCTTCGGGTGGCGGTATCGGCTTAAACATTGCTGAGGCGCGAAAGCGCCTAGAGGACCTCTGCCAGCAGCTTCTTCGTGTCCTGGATCGTCTCGACGACGCGCGAAGTGAACCTTGCGGCGTACGCTCCGTCGATGACCCTGTGGTCGAACGACAGGGACAGGTACGTCGTGTCCCGGATCTCTATCTTGCCGTCGCGGACGACGGGCCGCTTCGCGATCTTGTGCAGCCCCAGAATCGCGACCTCGGGGATGTTGATGATCGGGGTCGCGAAGAGGCCGCCTATCGCGCCGACGTTGGTGATAGTGAACGTGGAGCCGTGCACTTCGTCGAGCGCGAGCTGGCCGCTCCTGGCCTTCGCGGAGAGTCTCTCGATCTCCCCCGCGAGCTCGAATATGTCCTTCCTGTCCACGTCCTTCACGACGGGCACGACCAGCCCCTGCTCTGTGTCCGTGGCGATCCCGATGTTGTAGTACTTCTTCAGAACGATGCTCCCAGCCTGCTCGTCCAGAGCCGAGTTGACGTATGGGAACTCCTTCAGGGCTGGGACCAGGGCCTTCATGATGAACGGGAGGTAGGTCAGGCGGACCCCCCTCTTCTCGGCGCTCCCCTTGAACGCCTCTCTGAGCAGGACGAGCTCGGTCATGTCTGCCTCGTCGACATGCGTGACCTGGGCTGTCGTCCTGAGGGACTTCGCCATCCTTTCCGAGATGGTCCTCCGGAGCCCCCTGAGCGGGACCACTTCCTCCCTTGGCCCTCCATGCTGGGGAGCCGCCTGAGGCGCCTGGACGGTTACGGTCGACGCGCCCGACGCCGTGGCGGATCGTCTGACGTCCTCGTCGGTGATCCTGCCCGCCGGACCGGACCCCCGGACGGAGGCGATGTCCACCCCCAGTTCCCTCGCCAGCCTGCGGGTCGCAGGGGTGGCAAGCACGCTCTGCGCCGCTGTCGGCGCTTGTGCCTGCAGGGGGGGCGCCGCCATGACAGGCTTCGCTGCGGCAGGCGCGGGCGCGGGCGAAGGACCTGCTCCGCCCCCGTCATCGATCACCATGATGGTCTGCCCGACCTTCGCGACGTCCCCCTCCTTGACGAGTATCCTGGAGACCTTGCCGCTCCTGGGCGACGGGATCTGGACGTTCACCTTGTCCGTCATGACCTCCACTATGGGCTGGTCCTCCTTCACCTGGTCCCCCTCCTTCGTCATCCACTTGATGATCTCCCCCTCTGTGATGCCCTCCCCCAAGTCAGGGAGCTTGAACTCCATTGCGATTCGGCGATTGGACTGGAGGTTAAAAAACTCTGTAGGAGGAGGCAGAGGACGGCCCTAGTAGCTGACCAGCTCGAGTGCCGCTTTCATCACTCTGTCCTTGTTGGGTATGTAGTTGTCTTCGAGCCGTGCGAGCGGGATGGGTATGTCGAACCCGGTCACCCTCCTGATCGGCGCCTTGAGGTAGTCTAGGGCCCTCTCAGCCACGGTGGCGGCCACCTCCGCTCCGATCCCCACGTTTCGGGGGGCCTCGTGCACGACCACGAGTCTGCCGGTCTTCTGAACGGAGCCCAGGACCGCGGGGTAGTCGATCGGAGAGACTGTCCGCAGGTCGATCACCTCGGCCGAGACTGACTTCTCGCTCGACAGCGACTCCGCGGCCTGAAGCGTCGGGACCATCATCGCGCCGTACGACACGAGCGTTACGTCTGTCCCCTCCCTTACCATCTTGGCCTTGCCGATCGGCACGCGGTATTCTGCCTCGGGGACCTCGGTCTTGGGGGAGTCGTACAGCTTCTTGGGCTCCATAAAGACGATCGGGTCTGGCTCGTCCAGCGCAGACGCAAGGAGCCCCTTCGCGTCGTACGGGGTCGAAGGAATCACTACCTTCAGTCCGGGAGTATGGGCGAAATGCGCCTCTGGGGACTCGGAGTGGAGCTCAGGTGGCCTGATCCCCGCCCCGTACGGGAACCTGATCACGCCCCGCGGGGCGAACCTCCCTCTGGTCCTGTTCCTCATCCTCGCGATGTGGCTGAATATCTGATCGAAAGCGGGGAGCGAGAAGTTGTCGAACTGGAACTCGGCGACAGGGACCAGCCCTCCGATGGAAAGTCCCACGAAGATTCCTGCTATGCTTAGCTCCGCCAGCGGGGTGTCGAAGACCCTGTCGGCCCCGAACTCGTCCAGGAGCCCCCTCGTGACCTGGAAGACCCCACCGTTCTTGCCCACGTCCTCGCCGAAGACGACCACGTTCTTGTCCCTCTTCATCCCCTCTCTGAGCGCCATGTTGACCGCGTTCCTGATGTTCACGCCGGGCTTGCCGCCAGAGACCGTGGGCTCGGGCGCCGCGGGCTGAGGCGCCCCGCCCTCCCCGAAGACCTCCGACCTTTCCGCGATCAGGTTCGGGGTCGGGGAGGAGTAGGTGAAGTCGAATATCGTTGTCGGGTCAGCGGGAGGGGTCGCCCGAAACTCGGCTATGGCTTCGTTCATCCTGCTCTGCGCCGCCTCCACAACTCCGTCCCTGATCCTGTCGTCAACCAGGCCCCTCGAGCGGAGGTACTTCTCGAACCTCGTCAGCGGGCTCCGCTTCTCCCATTCCGCAACTTCGTCAGGCGCCTTCAGCTTGTTGGAGACCAGCTCTGCGGTGGTGTGGGGGCCCATCCTGTATGTCGAATACTCGATCAGCGTCGGGCCGCCTCCCCTCCTTGCCTTGTCGACCGCATACTTCGTCGCTTCGTAGCAGGCGATCACGTCGTTCCCGTCGACCAGTATCCCCTCGAAGCCGTAGGCGACGGCCTTCTGAGCGATGGTCTTCGAGGCGGTCTGTGCGTTCCTCTTTACAGACAGGGCCCACTGGTTGTTCTCCACGCCGAAGACGACCGGCAGGTCGTACACGCCGGCGAAGTTCATGGCCTCGTGGAAATCGGCCTTCGACGTCCCGCCATCCCCCGTGACGACGTACGTGACAGAGTTCTCGCCGAGCAGACGCTTGGCGTAGGCGAGTCCCGCTGCGTGAGGGAGCTGGGTCGCGACAGGGACGGCCAGCGGGAGCATGTTGAGGCCTTCCGGCATCTGCATCCCTCTTTCGTCCCCGCCCCAGTAGAGCAGGAGCTTGGACGCGGGCATGCCAAACGCCAGCATCCCTGCCGAGTCCCTGTACATCGGAACATACCAGTCCCCCCTTTCGAGCGCGTCGACAGGGCCGATCTGGCAGGCCTCCTGCCCCTTTCCCGGCGCATAGGTCCCGATCTCTCTCAGGGTGGAAAGGTTGGTCGCCTTTTCGTCGAAGAGCCTCCCAAAGACCAGCTGCTCGTACATCCTTCGCAGGACTTCGGGCGGGAGGGCCGGGTCTTTGCCCCTCAGGGTCCCGTCGGGGGTGAGCCGCTGGAAAAGGACATCCTTCGGTTCTGTGAACCTGAGGTCAGCCTCGCTGAAGATCCTGGGGACCGCGTCTGACCCCGCACTCTTCATGAAATCCGCTTGGGTCAAGTGCCGGTTTCAGGCTCCGCGGCGATATAAAACTGGCGTCGGCCCGCGGCCTCTTCGATCGCCGTCCGGACGAAGAACTCCCCCGCGCGGTAGCTGCTCCGGACAAGCGGGCCGGACGCAACGTAGAGGAAGCCCATGCGCTCCCCCATCGCCCTGTAACTGGCGAACTGGCTTGGACGCACATACTCGACCACCTTCAGGTGCCTGGACGAGGGGCGCAGGTACTGGCCAACGGTCAGGAAGTCGACCCCCGCCCGCCTCAGGTGGGCCATCGCCTGGCCGACCTCCTCCTCCGTCTCTCCCAGCCCCACCATGATCGACGACTTCGTGAAGATGGTCGGGTCGAGCTTCTTCACGTTCCTGAGTACCGAGAGCGACTGCCAGTAGTTGGCCCTGGGGTCACGGACCTTCGAGGTAAGCGCCATCGTGGTCTCGATGTTGTGCGCGATCACGTCGGGCCTCGCGTCGACCACCTGCTTCAGGTCTGCAAGCTCGCCCTGGAAGTCTGGGATGAGGACCTCCACGAGCATACCCGGGTTCTTCTCCTTCACGAGCCTGATCGTCTTCGCGAAGTGGGAGGCGCCGCCGTCGGGGAGGTCGTCCCTGTCCACGGAAGTCAGCACGACATAGGTCAGCCCCATCTGCGAGAGGGCGAACGCCACGTTCTCCGGCTCGTACCCGTCGAGAGCCCCGTTGGGTCTCCCGGGCGTCACCATGCAGAAGCGGCAGGCCCGCGAGCACACGTCCCCCATCAGCATGAGGGTCGCGGTCCCGCCCCCCCAGCACTCCCCGACGTTGGGGCAGTGGGCCTCTTCGCAGACAGTGTGAAGGTTGAGCCGGTTGAAGAGCCCCTTGAGGTCCTCGTAGCTTCTGCCTCGAGGCGATGACACGGTCAGCCATTCGGGCTTTTCGGCGAGCAAGATCAGCTGCCGACTAGTATCTTGAGCCTGTCAAAATCCTTTCCGGAGAAGGTGCCTTCGCAGGCGTAGCACCCCTCGACCTGGAAGCTCGGCTCCAGGTCACCGTGGAGCAGGCACATCAGCTTGTTGAAGCGGATGTAGTCTAGGACCTCTGTCATCTCTCTCAGCGCCTCTCTCGTGTCGGGCTCGTCGGTGGAGAGCTCCTTCGCTATCTTGTCGGCGGCCTTCGACACGATCCTGTCGTTCTCCAGGTTGACCATCATCCCCCTGGTCTTCCTGGCATAGTTGCTCACGGAGGCCTGAGTCACTCCGAGACACTTCGCCACCTGCTGCTGCGTCATGTGGTAGTCTTCCTGAAGCCGCCTGGCCACCATCGCGCGCAGGGCAGGAAGAGCGGACTTCGCGACGATTTCGTAAGGGCTGATCAGCTTCGACAAGCTTTCGATAACGTATGTTATACTCCAATATTTAAGCCGATAGCCACGGTTCTGGTAACTTGATTGGCGACTACTCATCCTTCTTTTTCTCCCTGTTAACCGCTTGGAGATGCCCCGCGTTCTGGATTAGCGTCAGCCACTTGTTAGCGCCCTCGACCCTGATACCCGCCCTCTCTGAAGGGGTTTGACCGTCTAGGCTCTCGTGTGGCCGGATGTAGTTATGGTAGATTTGGAGCCCCTTCAGGATGGGCGTGTCCATGTTCTTGAGCCCACGCATCACCCGCTCCCTGTCCCTGACTTCGCCGTTCATGCGCTCCATCTTGTTGTTGTGGACTTGGCCCGCGAGGGCAATTTCCCTGACATGGACGGGAACCTTTTCGGGGGTAGTCCTCCAAGCGATTTCCTTCTTGAAGGCCGAATGATAGGAGGGGAGCCCGTCCGTTATCAGAGTCTTTGGCGCTCGCCCGTTGGTGATGTCGATTCCCCGATGGAACAGGCCGCGTGGGTTGTGCCTCTCCTTGCTGTCCGCCACCTCTTGAGCAATCCAGAACCTAGTCTCGTCGTCCATCAGCGAGAACAGGTATCGCATATCCCCCTTGAATTTGACATACATCTCGTCGGCCCGCCAAGTCTCGCCTAGTTTCGGCTCGAAGTCCTTCAGGTATTCGTCCATGATTCCGACATACTTGCGAATCCACTTCAGGATAGCAACGTGGGAAACACTCACTCCTTGGAGTCTCAGAGCCTTCTGCGTGTTGCGAAGGCTCGCCCCTCCAAAGTAGATTTGCATCGCCATCGTTATCGCCTCTGGGCTCGTCCTCATCCGCTCGAAGCCGATGTTCCGAGAGAACCGTTTGCCGCACACATGACAGAGATACCTCTGGATGTCCCCGCCCTTGTGGTGGATTAGCCCGTCCTTGACAATGGCCTCCGCTCCGCAAGCGAAACAGGTCTGGTAATCCAGAGGCACGACGCGCCTCGCGTTCTCTATTCGCCGACGAATCTGAAGCGAGAGTTCAACCGCAAAGGCGTGCTTACACTTCACGCCTCGGAACTTGAAGTCGGGGCATTCGCAGAGCCAACCGGACTCGGTTGAGAGGACGACGTATTCCCCGCTCCCCGACTGAGACCTCACGCGGTATTCGTTCTGGTCGAGCCTTCGGACGTTGGACTCGACCTTCGCAATCTCAGCGCCCCTTGAGGCGCGATAATCAAAAGCGGGGGAGTTCAATCGGACTGCCCCCTGAACGCTCGCTGATTGGCTTGGAACTCCTCGAAGTCCGCGCCCATCTCGAACCGTGCTTGTTCGGAAGTCATGTGTCCATAGGTGTAGATTGACACCAATATAACCCTTGTGTCTATTGACACACATAAGCACAGGGTTAAATACCGCGCCTGTCCGAGGGGGAGCCGATGCAGAAGCGATACAATGTCGCAATGACAGAGGAGATGGAGAGGCGATTGGAGGGAGAGCGGAAGAAGCACGCTCTTGACTCGATACCTGAGACAATCAGATTCATCCTCTCTGAGTATCTGGCGAAGGGCTAGGCTCCTGAGACAGGGCTTCCTCGGCAATGGTCTTCAGGAACTTGGCGGGCTCCTCTTCTAACTTCGAAAGAACAGGGCTCCGCCAGTCCTCGTCGATGCTAAGCAGAAAGTCCCTCGAATAGAGTGGATTTTGGAAGCGGTTGGAGGCACGTGCGGACAGGTTGACCATGAGCAAGGTTCCCTTCAATGGAATTGCGAGCGGTGTGTCCGTCGCGAGAAAGAACTGGCCTCTTTCCTCGAAACTGAACCCGAACGCGAACTTCTCTCCTCTTCTCGGTTCTATCTCTTCAATCTGCGGTAACGCTTCCTTCATGAACGCCCTCGCGAGTATCACCTCTCTCCTATCCCCCTCAGCACGGATAGGAGCCTCTATCGGCTCCACGTCCATTACTGTCCTTCGGAGGTTGAGAACCGAAGGCCAAGCCTCCCTCTTCTCATTCGGTTGCCATATGTGGAAAGAAATCTTCGGACGCGTGGCTGGCAACACGCCGTCATTCCCAATCGTGATGAAGAGGACGCGGACGTGCTTCGGGTCGGTAGTCGAGCCGTTGGCGAACTCTACTTCGTAGGTTATCTCTTTGGTTTCGATGAATACGAGCTTCGGGCGGTGATACCAGTCGATAAAAAAGAGAAAGCCCCCGTGAACACCGTCGCCACTATCAGAATCACCAGTAGAATCGCATTCGACACTCCTGAGCCGAATCCTTCGGGGCTGAAGACCGCTACTAGCGCGGCAATCTCTATCGGAAGCGCGACCATCACCAGAATCCATAATCGGTCGGGCATGTTTGGCGGATTGCCCCGATACTTCGCCCAGAACAACCCGAATACGACCGCCACGCCAATCGCGACCCAATAGGCGAAGTCGAGACCGAGGAAGTTCAAGCGCAATCGCCCCGACCCTCGTGTTATTTGAAGCGTGGGCTGTTAACCGCGTGGAGATGGGAGAACCCGCACTTGCAAGATTTGCAGGATTCGGGGTTAAGTTACCAGAACCATAGCCACGTTCGCGCATCAGTTTCGCGAACCCCCCTGGACGCTGGCGTGAAAGACCGCAAGCTTATTGGAGCGGGTAGGTGAAATCGGTTCATTCCCGTCATGTTCTCCTTTGCCGAGAGGTCGAGATAGACACGGCCGCAGAGAACGCGTTCAGCCTGCTTTCTCCTCCGCTCGTGGCTGCGCTGAGGGAGCGGGGATTCGACGCGCCGACCGATCCGCAGGAGAAGCTCGTGCCGATCGTCCGGGAAGGGAAGAACGCCCTGCTGATGGCGCCCACGGGCACAGGGAAGACCGAGGCTGCGCTCCTCCCGATACTCGACGCGCTGGTGAGGGAGGGGGGCTCGAGGGAGAAGGGGACGAAGCTGCTGTACATCACCCCCCTCAGGGCGCTGAACAGGGACATGCTCGACAGGATGCAGTGGTGGTGCAAGCGCTTCGACATCAGGCTCGGTGTGAGGCACGGAGACAGCTCGCAGGCAGAAAGGACGAACCTGAGCTTCGCCCCCCCTGACATCCTGATCACTACCCCGGAGACCCTCCAGATCATGCTCGTGGGTAGGAGGATCAGGCAGAACCTGGCGAAGCTGCGGTGGGTCGTCGTCGACGAGGCGCATGAGCTTTCGGAGGACAAGAGGGGGAGCCAGCTCAGCGTCGGCCTGGAGAGGCTGAGGGACGTGGCAGAGAAGGAGTTCCAGGTCGTGGGGCTCTCCGCCACTGTGGGGTCCCCGGAGAAGGTGGCCCAGTTCCTGGTGGGAGACGGGAGGCCTTGCGAGATCGTCAGGGTGCCTGTCGAGAAGAGCCTCTCGCTGAAGGTCGTGGCTCCCAGGGCGACCGGGGACGACAGGGTCCTGGCGGAGGCGATCTACGCGTATCCCGAGGTGGCGGCGAGGCTGAGGACGGTCAGGGAGCTGGTGGAGAAGTACAGGTCAGTGCTCGTCTTCACGAATACCCGCTCCGAGGCCGAGGCGCTTTCGAGCAGGTTCAGGGTCTGGGACCCCGAGTTCCCGATCGCGGTCCACCACAGCTCGCTTTCGAAGGCGACCAGGGAGGCTGTGGAGAGGAACCTGAAGGACGGGAAGCTCTTGGGCGTCATCTGCACGAGCAGCCTGGAACTCGGGATAGACATCGGGTTCCTGGAGTACGTGGTCCAGTACAACTCGCCGAGACAGGTGACCAGGCTCATCCAGAGGGTGGGACGCAGCGGACACAGGGTGGGAGAGGTGTCCAACGGGCTGGTGATCACGCAGGACTCGGACGACACGCTCGAGGCCGCAGTGCTCTGCAGGAAGTCTGTCATGGGGGAGCTGGAACCTCTCGAGCCAGTCTTCAAGCCGTACGACGTCGCGATTCACCAGGTCGCGGGGCTGCTGATCGAGCAGAGCAACTGGAACTTCGACGACATCCTGGCGCTGCTGAAGAGGAGCTACGCGTTCGCGGAGATGGACGGCGAGCGGCTGAAGAAGGTCCTGACATACATGAGGGAGAGGTACCCTCGGCTGGCGTACTACAGCGAGTCGGATGGGAAGGTGTTCCGGGCCAGGGACGTGAAGCCTCTCTTCCAGTACTACTTCGACAACCTCTCGATGATCCCGGACGAGAAGCAGTATCTCGTCCTCGAGGGGGACAACTTCGTCGGGACCCTCGACGAGGCGTTCGTCTCCGAGTACGGCGAGGTGGGGGTGAAGTTCGTCGAGGCCGGGAGGTGCTGGAAGGTGGAGCAGATCTACGGGAACAAGGTGTACGTGAAGGCAGAGGAAGACCCCACGGGCGCGGTCCCCCACTGGGTCGGGGACGAGATACCTGTGCCCCGCGAGGTGGCAGCCGAGGTCGGGGCTGTCAGGAGGAAGTACGCCGAGGAGCTCGAGAAGGGGACCGAGGACAGGCACCTAGACGAGCTGGTCAGGACCTACCCTGTCCCGAGGGACGCGCTGCTGGAAGCGCTGAAGGAGGTCGCCGAGCAGCATGCCGCGAAGCTCCCCATACCGTCGGAGAGGCTGATCACAGTGGAGAAGTGGGACAGGTACCTGGTCATCCAGGCTGCCTTCGGGCATCGGGTGAACAGGCTCCTGGCCAGGGTGATGGGGCACATGATCTCCGAACGGATCGGCCAGTCGGTGGCCGTGCACCAGGACCCCTACCGGATCGTGATCGAAGCTGACGTGTCCCCTCCCGCCGTGCTTTCGGTGATCGAAGAGCTCCACAAGCTCGACCTCAGGTCTGCCACGGAGAAGGCTGTGGAGCGGAGCGGCATTTTCAAGAGGCGGCTGATTCACGCTGGTAAGAAGTGCGGAGCCATAGCGAAGGACGCAGACTACGCGAGCGTATCCATAGCGGGCATAATCGAAGCGCTGCGAGACACACCGGTGTACGAAGAGGCGATGAGCATGATCTTCCACGACGACTTCGACCTCGAAGGCGCGGTTGACGTCGTGGAGAAGATCAACGCGGGGGCCATCGAAGTCAAGCTCGTGGACTATGAAGCGCTGACCCCCATCGCGCGCATCGGCGTGGAGGAGATCAGCAGGAGGGGGGAGATAGTATCCCCGGAGAGGCTCAGGGCCCTTCTGAGACAGTCGACGAGGGCCAGGATAAACGAGACGTTCGTCGTGGCAGTCTGCACCAACTGCTGGAACTTCCTTGAGCTGAGGAAGGTGGGAGACCTGGAGGGCCTCGGGAGCTGCCCAGCCTGCGGGAAGCAGGCCCTCGGGCTCTCCACCGACTCCTACGAGAACGTCTTCTCGCTGGCCATGAAGGCGCGGAGCAGGGCGGACCTCCGTGGGAGCAAGCTGAAGCTCGTGGAGGCGCTTCGGAGGTCCTCGGAGCTGAGGAAGGAGTACGGCCACGCGGCGGACATGCTGATGGCGGGCAGGGGGATCAGGCTCGCAGACGCGGCCGCGCTCGCTGCGAAGATGAGGAAGGAGGGCACGGATGTGGTCGAGCTGATAATCGAAGGCGAGAGAGAGGCGCTGCGCAGGCGCTACTTCTTCGCCGCTTCCTGAGCCCGCGAGAGGATCAGCGTCATCAGCGTCTTCTCGTCCACCTCGGCGTGCGTCCTCCAGCCTATGTGGAGCATGCCGCGGTCGTCCTGCTCCAGGTACCCCCTCTTGGCGTACCTGTCAAGCGAGTAGTCGACCCGCCACTTCGGGAACTTCTCCCTGAGGAACTGCTCGACTTCGCGGCGCGCCACGCGGCCCTGCTTGGAGTTGATGAAGGCTATCGTCGCCGCAAGGACTGCCAGGTCGTCTATCCTGATGCCCGAGGTCTCCGCTTCGCTTATCGTGGGAGGCTCTTTGAAGCGCAGCAGGAAGCGGGAGGAGTCGTCAGTCCCGTCGGGCCCCTTGACCTCGAACACCTCGAGCCCCATCGGGGCCACGTCCTCGGAAAGGACCTCGATTATCTTCCGGTATTCCCTGCCGAGGTGCCTCTTCATCTCCCACCCCTTCACCCCCGGGTTGCGTCCGCGTTGCAGCACGAGGACCTGGAAGGCCCTTCTTACCTTCCTCTCCAGGAGCGCCTTGTCTGCGGTTTCTGATTCCATCAATCCTCACCCGTTATCGATATCGCGACCGACTTCGGCAGCCCTTTCACCTTCTCCGCGAGCGCCATCGTCCAGATGTTCCCGGTGAGCGGCTCCGTCTTCAGCAGAGCCCTTCCTTCGCTGATCAGGAAGGCGAGCAGGTAGGCCCTCCTCACCTTCGACTCGAAGCTGTCGTCGCCTATGAACGCGCGGTAGTCCACCCACTCCCCGTTGGACTTCTGTAGCAGTTCCTCGTGCAGCTGGCTCAGGCTGCCCTCGAACTCGTCCCTCGTGAACACCCCGAGGCTGACGAGGTCGGAGTAGTCTACGACCCCCGGCCTGGTGCCGTAGGTCCCGAACTGGTCCTTGAACCGCTCGGAGATAGGGGTCAGCTCGCGCCAGTAGACGAACGCCTTCTCGAGCCCCCTGGGCGAAAGCTGGTCCACCTGGGCCACCGGGTGCCAGCTCTTCACGAACGCCTCCGAGAGAGCCTCCTTCGGGAGGAGCTTCAGCTTGAGCTGGATGAGGAGCGGGTCGATGTAGAGGGCGCTCGCCCTCTGCTTCAGCCACTGGTCCTGGAGCTTGACTATCTGGGCCAGTTCGAGCATGGCCTCCGAGTCGACGAGGAGTTCGTCCAGGAACTTCAGCTCCGGGAGGCGCTGCTTGAGGATGAGTATCTTCTCCCTTATGTCGACGTCGAATGGGTTGGCGCTGCTCGTCTCGACGTCACGGCAGAGCTCGATGACCCTCAGGTAGTCGTCGAGCTTGGTCTGCTCCAGGCTACTTCAGCTCCTTTACTTCGGAGGAGCCGTGGACCGCCTGTACTGTGATGACGTGGGCGCTCCTGTCGAACACAGTGAGGATGGATGGCGTTATGACAAGGTACTGGGACGCTTCCCTCTGTTTCATCTGCGAGAGTATCATCCTGAACATCGCCTCCCTGTTCTTGGGGTCCATGTGGATGTCGAACTCGTCCATGGCCCTCAGAGGGGAGACGATCCGCGCCTGGAGGGACAGTATGAACGCCATCAGCGCCACGGACCTCTCGCCCCCGCTCTGCGTGAACGGGTCCAGCGTGGTGGGGGCGCCCCCCCGGAAGCCGACGTATAGGTCGAGGCCGGCATCCTCGATGGCGTCAGCCTGCTCGAACTTGATGAAACCGCTCGCGTCGGCGGCGGAGAGCACAACCTGATAGGCGGGATCCACCGCCTCCACCAGGTCTTCCATGGCCCTCCTCCAGACGTCCTTTCTGGACCCCAGCTCGGAGAGCATCGACTTCTTGTTCTCCTGGAGCTTCGCGAGCTTCACCTTCAGCTCCTCGATGTTTCCAGAGTAGTCGTTGTAGATCTTCTCGGCGTCGTCTGGGACGTCCTGCATCTTCTGGATGTGGGCCGAGACCAGCTTGAGCTCCTCGGACACCTCGTAGGGCTGGCGGGCGGTCTCGATCCTGGGACCGGCCTTCTCCAAGTCAGGGGCCATCTTGTCCAGCTCCGCCCTGTACTCCCTGGCGCTTCTCTCGAGGTCGTGCAGGTCTGACTCGGTCACCCTGATGCGGTAGGACAGGACCTCGGCCTTGACCCTGAACGAGACGTAGCCTTCTATGGTGCGCCTGATGAGGTCTTCCATCTTCGATATCTCGGGCTGGAGGGACGAGACCTCCCTGTCGAGCTCCGCCTTGCGGCGCTGGGCGTCCTCTTCTGCTGACCTTCCCTTCTGCTCGATGTACGTCGCGAGCTCCTTCAGCCTCTTCGCGGTCTTGTCCCCGCTCCCGGCGAGCAGCTCGTCTAGGGTCCCCGACAGGCCTCCCAGGTCCTCCCTGATCGAGCGGTAGGCGTCCCTCGCCGATTCGTCCTTGGCCTTCTCCGACTCGGCCCTCACCAGGGCATAGTACAGCTTGCGGAGCTCGACCTGCTTGTCCAGGAGCGTCTGGTGCGTCTGCTCGGCGTCCTTCGTGACCTCCTCCTGCTGGGACTTCAGGTCCTCGAGGGCCCGCGTCTTCGACATGATCTTCTCCTCAGCCCCCTGCAGGGCTTTGCTCAGCTTGGCCTCTGTGCTCCACAGGAGCTCTTTCGACAGGAGGTCCCTGTGCTCGGTCAGCCTCCTCTTCTCCTGATAGCGGTCGTAGACCTGCTTCCAGTACTCAAGGGCCTGGTTGGCGTTGTCAATGAGCTGGAGCAGGGAACTCTCCTCGCCCACGAGGCCGCTCAGCTCCTGCTCCGCCAGGACGATCCTCTGCCTGTACTCGGAGAAGCCGACCGCCTCTTCCACCATCCTCAGCCTCTCCTGAGGGGTGACGGCGCCGAGCTCCTCGATCATCCCCTGGTGCATGATTATCAGCAGGTTGTCCGGGTTGATCCCGAATTCGTGGAGCAGCCTCACCACCTCGCTCTTGTCGATCTCCTTGTAGTCAGCCTCGAACCAATAGGACCCGTCGCGCCTGAGGTACCTGCTCAGCATGAAGGTGTCCGACTTCGAGTACGGGATGGGGCGCCTCCCTGACTTCGCGGAGTTGTCGAAGACGAGCGAGACCCGGGCGATGTCCTTGCCCCTGCGGATGAGGTCGGAGAGCTTCCTGGAGCGTTCGGTGTACGCCTGCCCGAAGGCGACCGAGATCGCAAGCAGGACGGACGACTTCCCCGCGCCGTTGGGCCCCACGATGAGGTTCAGCCCCTCGCGCAGGGGGATCCTCGCGTATTCGTAGCTCATGAAATTCTCTAGGATTATCTCCTTGACAGTCGTGAGGTGGGAGAGCCTCTCCTGAGAGACTTCTCTGACACTGCGTGACAAGCTTCGAGGCCTCGCGGACTGGAGGCGCATTTAGACCTTGCTGGCCGTGAGGCCGGGAAACACTTTCGGCGACCCCTCTCTCACCACTCCTTAAATCGGCGGCGGGAGCATTCAGATGCAGTTGTCTGGCGAGACCGCGTTTGAGTCCCTCGCCCCGGCTGTGAGGGGTTTCCTTGCCGAGACCGGGATCGCTGCGCCCACCCCTCCGCAGGTGAAGGCGTGGCCCCTGGTCGCCAGGGGAGAAGACGTGCTCGTCATCGCTCCTACCGGTTCAGGCAAGACAGAGGCGGCGCTGCTCCCGCTGCTGAGCAGGCTGGTGCAGGAAGGGCACGAAGGCATTTCGCTTCTCTACATCACCCCCATGAGGGCCCTGAACAGGGACATGCTGAAGCGGCTGCAGACCTGGTGCGCCAAGCTCGGGCTCACGGTGGACATCAGGCACGGGGATACCCCGCAGTCGCAGCGGGCGAAGCAGTCGGCCCACCCGCCCGACGTCATGGTCACCACCCCCGAGACCCTGCAGGCCATCCTGCCCGGGAGGAGGATGAGGGAGAACCTTTCGCATCTGAAGGCGGTCGTCGTGGACGAGCTTCACAACCTGGTAGAGAGCAAGCGAGGGGTACAGCTCTGCGTGGGGTTGGAGCGGCTGAGAAAGGTGGCGCCCGGGT
This sequence comes from bacterium, assembly GCA_027310575.1. Taxonomy (GTDB): domain Archaea; phylum Thermoproteota; class Nitrososphaeria; order Nitrososphaerales; family Gagatemarchaeaceae; genus UBA183. The sequence goes on from DAIDAO010000001.1 coordinate 26,760, forward strand.
TCCAGCTGGTCGCCCTCTCGGCGACGGTCGGGACGCCCGAAGTCGCCGCAGGGTTCCTCTTCGGCAGAAGAGAGATGTCCATAGTGACTGCCGAGGCTCCGAAGGAGTTCACCTACGCAATCGAATACCCGGTCCCCGACCCCTCTAGCCAGACCGCAGCGAAGGAGACCTACTCCGCGCCGGACCTCGCCGCCCGCCTGTCGAGGATGAACTCTCTGATCGAGAGCCACGCCTCGACGCTGATCTTCGTCAACAGCCGGACGGTCGCGGAGATGCTCGGGGAGAAGCTGGCAAGGCTCAGGAAGGACGTCGGCGTCCATCACGGGTCCCTGCCGAGGGAGGAGAGGGAGCGGGTCGAACATGCCTTCAAGGCGGGGGAGCTGAAGGCGCTCGTCTGCACGAGCACGCTCGAGCTCGGGATCGACGTCGGTTCCGTGGACCTCGTGGTGCAGTACATGTCGCCCAGGCAGGTGACCAGCCTCGTCCAGAGGGTGGGGAGGAGCGGGCACAGGCTGGGAAGGGTCTCCAAGGGGGTCCTGGTGACCGTCTCCGCTGACGACGTACTCGAATCGGCTGCCAGCGTCACCTTTGCGGCCCAAGGGAGGATAGAGCCGACCCGCCCGTACTCCAACTCCCTCGACGTGCTCGCGCATCAGATAGCCGGGTATCTGATGGACTTCGAGACCATGGACGCCGACAAGATGCTCGGCGAGCTGAGGAAGGCGGCCCCTTTCGCCAGCCTGAGCGAGGGTGCGTTCATCAGGACGGCCAGGTACCTCGCAGACCTGAGGAAGATCAGATTCGAAGGCGGGACGATGGCGAGGACGAGGCTCACGAGGGACTACTACTACGAGAACCTGTCGATGATCCCGGACGAGACGCGGTACCTGGTCGTCGACGTGTCGTCGAACCAGACGGTCGGCATCCTGGGGGAGGAGTTCGTGCTTCTGAAGGCCAAGCCGGGGATCCACTTCGTCATCAAGGGGAAGGTGTGGCAGGTGGAGCAGATAGCCGAGGACAGGAAGATCTACGTGACCCCGGTCGAGGACCCGCTCGCAGCTGTGCCCGGCTGGGACGGGGAGATGCTCCCCATCCCCTACGACCTGGCGACGGGGACTGGGAGGCTGAGGAGGGACATCTCCGAGGCTCTCGACTCGGGGAACGAGGCAGTCGAGGCGGTCGAGGGGCGCATCCCTGCCGACGGCGCGGCGCGCGCGCTCGTCGTGGACCAGATCGCCGAGCACAGGAGGATGGGGGCGCCGGTCCCTTCGGACAGGCTGATCCTCTTCGAGGGGTTCGGCAAATACCTCATCGTGCACCTCTGCTTTGGGGAGTCTGTCAACAGGACGTTCGCCTATGTCTTCGAGGAGATTCTGTCGAGGCGGGGGCTGGTCAGGGTCTGGTGGCTCGACGGGTACAGGCTGCTGATGGAGCTCACCACGGACACGGAGGAGCTCGACCTGAAAGGGCTCGCAGCGGAGCTGATGGGGATCGCCCCGGACGAGCTGGAGAGGACGTACGCAGTTGCTGCGCAGAGAAACTTCCCGTTTCCTGCACGCGTGAAGTGGGTGGCCGAGAGGTTCGGCGCCCTCAAGCGCGGGAAGCTCATCGCCCACCCGAACCTGTGCTCGCTCCCGACCAGGTTCGAGAAGACGCCCATCTTCGAAGAGGCCCTGCAGGAGACCGGCAGGGACCTCATCGACATGGAACGCGGGAGGCAGGTCCTGATCTCGGCCGCGAAAGGGGACATAGCGGTCGAGACCTTCCAGGCGGGGGACAGACCAACTCCCATAGCCTACAACCTCCTCTACAGGTACCTCGAGGTCCCCGAGGCCGTCGCGCCGGACTCCCTGGGGAAGTCGTCGTACCAGCGGATGAAGGCGAGCATCTTCGGGACCGAGGTGAGCCTGCTCTGCGTGAAGTGCGGGGCGGACCAGGGCCAGTCGACGGTCGGCGACCTCCCGGAGGAGCCGAAGTGCGGGGCCTGCGGCTCCGGCCTCCTGGTGCCGTGCTACTGGGGGACGGCGAAGCTCGCCGACCTGCTCAGGCGGAGGGGGGCGAAGGCCCAGCTCAACGACGAAGAGCGCGCCGAGCTTTCGAAGGCGAGGCGGAGCGCAGACCTGGTCCTGTCCTATGGAAAGAAGGCGGTGGTGGCGCAGACGGTGTACGGGATCGGCCCCCAGACCGCCTCCAGGATCCTGGCCGAGATGCACGACGACGAGGAGGCTTTCTACAGGGACCTGCTTGAGGCCAAGATACGCTTCGTCACCACCAGGCAGTACTGGGGGAACTGAAAAGCCATTAACAGGAGACGCCGGGGCGACACAGGATGGTCCTAGCAGGCAAGGTCTTCCTCGTGAGGGAGAACTACGAGATCGACACGCTCGCAGAGAAGCTGAAGTCGTTCAGGATCGAGACCGAGACGAGCGTCGAGGAGAAGGAGTTCAAGCTGGTCACCGAAATAACCGACCTCAGCGTCGGGAAGGGGACCCTTGAAGGGAAGTTCTCCTTCGACACCGTGTTCGTGGTCCCGCACAGGGGGGAGCCGGTGCCTGTGCCGCGGACCTACGAGGCCCCGTTCACTTTCAACATGCACAAGGACAGGATGTTCCTCACGGTCTACGACAAGAAGAACAGGGCCAACAGCATCGCCAACGAGATGAGCAAGGCGGTGTTCATGAGCCTCGGCCAGGTCGTCGAGGCGAGGATAGACCCGGAGACTCTGAGGAAGTTCCACGAAGCGAACTTCGAGGACACGAAGGTCATATTCTACTCTGACGTGGACCTGCCGAACATAACGAAGCTGTCGCTCTACGGCGCGGAGCTGGGCAACACCAGCCTCTACAGCGACTACCTCACCCATGGGAAGCTCTGGTACATAGTGTTCAAGAGCAAGGCCTACGGTTACGTCTTCGGACTGACGAGGAACTGCATACTCACGGGCTTCAGCAAGATGGAGCTCTCCGAATTCAGGAATTTCGTAAATAGCCAGGTCCTCCCTCTCGTAGCCTAGGTTGCTCAGGATCGTACCCGGAGAGGCGGCCCTGGTATTCTCGACGGCCGGGTCGAGCACCCTGCTCATATCCGATCTGCACCTCGGCCTGGAAAAAGAGATGGCCAAGAAGGGGTTCCGCCTCCCCGCCTATTCGGTGAGGATGGTGGAGAGGGTGAAGCGGATAGCCGAGAGCTGCGGGGCGAGGAGGCTCGCCGTCCTGGGGGACGTCAAGCACACGGTGGGGAAGGTCGAGGACATCGACTGGGGGGTGATCCCCTGGTTCTTCGACACCATGCTCGACCTCTTCGAGGCTGTGGAGGTGGTCCCCGGGAACCACGACGGCAGCATCAAGACCGTCCTGCCGCAGCGCGTTGTGCTGCACCCTTCCCAGGGGGCGGTCCTCGGGAAGGGGAAGGGGAGGATCGGGGTAGCCCACGGCCACGCCTGGCCCTCGGAGGAGGCGATAGCGACGCGCAACCTCGTGATAGGGCACTCGCACTTCACCTACGAGATGAAGGACGCGCTGGGTTCCAGGACGAGGGAGGCGGTGTGGGTGACTGCGGACTACGACGTCGCCGAGCTCATGGAAGGAGCGGGCTTCAGGTCGAAGCTGGCCGGGAAGGGGAGGCTGACCGTCATGCCGCCCTTCAACAGGCTGGTCGGAGGGCAGCCCATCAACAGGAGCAGGTCATTCCAGTTCGGGCCCGTGCTGTCCTCCCGGTCGGTGAGCCTGGAGGATGCCGACATATTCCTGACCGACGGGACGAGGGTGGAGTAGACGCGGGGAGCTACCCTTCGATCGCGCTCTTCACGAGACGCTCGAGAGACGCCTCGCCCACAGCCCCGATGACCGCGTCCATCGGCTGGCCGTTCTTGAAGACCATGAAGGTCGGAATCGAGAACACCTCGTAGCGCGAGGAGATGTTCATCTCTTCGTCGACGTTCACCTTCCCGAAGAGCATCTTGTCCGAGTACTTCACAGCCAGCTTCTCCACCACCGGGTCCATGATCCTGCACGGGCCGCACCAGGTGGCCCAGAAGTCCACGAACATGGGCCTGTCGGAATTGCTCAGGGCGTCGAAGTTCGCCTCGGTCAATCTTACGGTCGAATCTGCATGGCTCATCTCCATCGCGAAATCAGCGCCGTCGTCCCGCGGTGCGTATTTAAAATTGGGGCCTTGTCGCGGCAAGTTGACTTGGACGAGATATTCAAGAGGCTCACGAGGAACCTCGCGGCCTACGAGCCGATTTCCAAAGGACAGAGGCTCGCAGCGGTCTCGATCATGGTGCGCGGCAGGGAATCCCCGAGCGTGCTGCTGATCAAACGCGCGGAGCGTATTGGGGATCCGTGGTCGGGGCAGATAGCATTCCCCGGGGGCAAGATGCAGCCGGAGGACAAGACCGCGAAGGACACGGCAGTCCGTGAAACGCGCGAGGAGGTGGGGGTCGACCTCAGCAGGGCCGCGGAGTTCCTCGGGTACGGGACGGTCGCCACCACCCATACCGGGGCGATGGATGTGATTCCGTCGGTGTTCGAGTTGAAGGAAGGGGTGGAGATAAGGCCAAACGAGGAGGTGGCGTCCTACCGGTGGGTCGAGCTCCAAGACCTGCTGTCCCCGGCGGCGCAGTCAAGCTACAGGTTCGACCTGCAGGGGAAGCCGGTCCAGCTGCCCGCCTTCACGGTGGGGGACTACGTAGTGTGGGGACTAACCCACCGCATACTGTCTTCCATGCTGGAGTCAGGATGAGCTCGTTCACGTCTCCTCGACGAACTCCCTGACCGCCTTCAGGGTCTGAGGGTTCTTCCGGAGGTACTCGGCCAGGCGCTCGAACCTCCGGACGGTGCTCGGGTGCACGTGGTGCTCGATTCCCTCCGTATCCACGTACGCGGTCTGCTCGTCGACCCCCAGCATGGAAATGAGCTCCGAGATCACGTGGTGCCGCCTGATGACCGACCTTGCCACCTTCTCTCCGGAGGTGGTCAGCCTCATCCCCCTGTACCGCTCGTGTTCAAGGTACCCTTTCTTTGCAAGGTTCGCCACCATGCTCGAGACGGTCGGAGGCTTCACGCCGAGCCTGTCAGAGATGTCCGCCGCGCTGACGTAGCCCTTCTCTTCGTTGAGGTTGTAGATCGCCTCGAGGTAGTCCTCAAGGCGCGAGATGTCCTTCCTCGACTGGAGCGACGCCGCCAACCCCGCCTTTTCCCCATGGAACGGCCGGGCTCTGCGGATAAAAGGGTTCTCAGGCTCGGAGCGGGCCGAGTTTGGCAAGCAGAGCTTTATGAGGCACCCCAACTGAAGTTAGAGATGTCTAACCTTAAGTAGCCGAGGCGCCCCACGCTGCGAAGGTTGAGAGCCACTTCCGTGCGCGAGTTCCTCGCCTACCTTGGTCCCGCGCTCATCGTGAGCATGGCATACATGGACCCAGGGAACTATGGGACGGCCATCCAGAGCGGTGCGATCTTCGAGAACTCCCTCGTGTGGACGGTGTGGCTCGCAAGCCTGATGGCCATGGAGCTGCAGTACCTTTCAGGGAAGCTGGGCATTGCGACTGGAAGGAGCCTCCCTCAGCTTGTGCGGTCGACGCTGAAGTCGAGGTACTACACGTTCGCATACTGGCTGGCAGCCGAGGCCGCCGCCGCTGCGACGGACCTTGCGGAGTACCTCGGCACTGTCCTCGCCCTCAACATCCTGTTCGACATCCCCCTGCCCATAGCCGGCGTGCTCGGGGTGCTCGACGTGCTGATCATCCTCGCGTTCGCCAACAGAAGGTTCAGGGTCATCGAGTACATCTTCATGCTCTTCGTGTCCATAATCAGCATCGGCTTCCTCTATGAGATCGCTGTGCTCGGCCCAGACCTGGAGGGGGTCGTCACCCACACCTTCCTCCCCAGCCTGACCCCCAGCAACGTCCCGTTCGTGGTCGGGATCATCGGCGCTACAGTCATGCCGCACGCGCTCTTCGTGCACTCTCACCTCGCCAAGGAGAAGCTCAGGAACGACACGGTCGAGGAGAAGAGGCGCGTCAGGAAGCTCCACCTCTACGAGTGCGTCTTCACGCTGTCGATAGCTGCGCTGGTCAACGTCGCCATCCTGGTGACCGCTTCGACGGTCCTCTATCCGGGGTACGGGGCGCACGCCAGCTGTTCAGCGGACGTGACTGCGTGCGCCAACGGGCTGACGGTGCAGCGGGCTGCAGGCACCATGGGGGCGCTCTACGGCGCCGCTGCGGCAGCCGTGTTCGCCGTCACCCTGCTCTCCTCTGGGCTGGCGTCCTCCACCACCGGGACGCTCGCCGGGCAGGCAATAATGGAAGGGCTGCTCGGGACGAAGGTCAACGTCTACCTTCGAAGACTGGTCACCAGGTTCATCAACGTGGTCCCGACCGAGGCCGCCATACTCCTCGGGCTGCAGCCCCTCCTCCTCCTCGTGTACAGCCAGGTCATCCTGAGCATAATGATCCCGCTGCCGATGATACCGCTGTTGTACTACACAGCGAACAGGAACCTCATGGGGGAGTTCGTGAACAGGAAGGCCACCACCCTGCTCGCCGTCCTGATCGGGGTGACCATCGTGGTGCTGAACGGTTACCTACTGCTGAGCCTTTAGCTTCTGCTCCATTTCGGCCCTCTGGCGCCCCACCTCTCCCAGCTCGAAGGGGAAGACGACCCACTCTGATACGCTCTCCAGATAGTAGTCAGGCTCTGTCTTGCTCCACGGCTTCTTGAACATGACAGCGGTCTCCAGCGACCTCGGCTTCTGATCGCTCAGGTACTTCGCCATGAAGCTCATCGTGTCCCCCTGGTCGACGAGGTCGTCCACGAGCAGGATGTCCTTGCCCGCGACCGCTTCGGTCAGCGTCGAGAGGATCCTGGGGGCTGTCCTCTTGCCGATGTCGTTGTAGGACTTCACATTGATGAAATCGATCTTCACGTTCAGGTGGTCCGAGACCACCATCGCCACCGGTATGCCGCCCCTGGCGATGCCGACCACGAGGTCGTACTTCTTGCCGTTCGCGCGCACCTTCTCGGCAAGAGCCTCAGCCAGGTTCCCGTACTCGGACCAGCTGATGTACCTGAAGTTGGGCATCTGCGCTGCCATTTGGCAAACTCTAGATAACTCTTCGAGGGGGAATTGACGAGGCGATGTGAAGTGGTGGGCCGGAGCGGATTCGAACCGCTGACCATGGCGCGCCTGAGCGATTCGCCGTGTAAGGGCGACGTCCTAACCATGCTAGACGACCGGCCCGATTTGCGCGCTCCGGCGACATGTAATAAGCAGTTAGAGCTCCTTCGGCGGCGAATCGGATTTAACGTGCCTCCCCGGACGAACCCGGGAGGAAGGATCAGGGCGTGGAGCGGGCGATAGTCAAAGTCAGAGCAAGGCAGATCCTTGATTCGCGGGGCAACCCGACCGTGGAGACCGAGGTCGCTACTGGCTCGTCGAGGGGGAGGGCGAGCGTACCTTCAGGGGCCTCCACCGGGACCCACGAAGCCCTTGAGCTACGCGACTCGGACGCGAAGAGGTTCCACGGGAAAGGGGTCTCGAAGGCCGTTTCGAATGTGAACAGGATCCTGGGCCCGGCGCTGAAGGGGAGGGACTGCACCGACCTGGGGAGCATTGACGCCGCAATGATACGTCTCGACGGCACACCGAACAAGAGGAAGCTCGGCGCCAACGCCATCCTCTCCGTCTCAATGGCCGCGGCCAGGGCGGCTGCGGAATCTCGGCGGCTGAGCCTCTTCGCACAGCTCAGGTCCTCGCGGAGCTACACGCTCCCTGTTCCGATGATGAACGTGGTGAACGGAGGCGAGCACGCGGGCAACGAGCTTGCAATCCAGGAGTTCCACATCGAGCCGGTGGGCGCCCGGTCGTGCTCCGAGGCGATCAGGATGGGGGCCGAGGTGTATCAGTCACTGAAGTCGCTGCTGACCTCGAAGTACGGCAGGGGGGCCATCAACGTCGGGGACGAAGGAGGTTTCGCCCCGCCGCTAAAGATGACCCGCGACGCGCTGGGCTCGATAGCCGAGGGGGTGAAAAGAGCGGGATACGGGGAAGGGGAGATCAGGTTGGGGATAGACGCTGCCGCGTCGACCTTCTACGGCAAGAAGGACGGCAGGTACACCCTGGACGGCAGGTCTATGAGCCCGGACGAGCTGGAGAACTTCTACTCCTCGCTGAGAGACGAGTTCGGTCTCCTGACCATCGAAGACCCATTCGAGGAGGAGGCCTTCGAATCTTTCGCGGCGGCGACGAAGAGGCTGGGCAGCGGCACGAAGATCATCGGCGACGACATCTACGTTACGAACGTCGAGAGGATGAGGAAGGGGATCGAGATGGAGGCTACGAACGCCGTCCTGATCAAACTGAACCAGATCGGAACGGTGTCTGAAACCGAGGACGCGATCAGCCTCGCCCAGAAAGAAGGATGGACGGTGGTGGTGTCGCACCGCTCGGGGGAGACGGAGGACCCGTTCATCGCCCACCTCGCGACAGCCTTCGGGTCCGAGTTCATCAAGACGGGCGCTCCCGCCAGGGGGGAGAGGGTCGCGAAGTACAACGAGCTTCTGAGAATCGAGGAAGAGCTCGGTTCGAGAGCGAAGTTCGCGGGAAGGAAGCTCTAGGAAGAGCGCAGGGGGTGGGATTCGAACCCACGAGTCCCGTGAGAGACACAGGCTTAGCAAGCTTGCGCCTATCTTGTCTGCGCCTTACCAGGCTAGGCTACCCCTGCGCAATCGCCCAGCCGTTTTCTGGCCGATAAAAACGTAAGCGGCGGCGGACCCCCCGGCGTTCACCATCACTCTCCGCCCCCATCTCGTCGGACTGGGAATCCCCCACGTAGACGAGGCAGCGTGGCCACGTCGCCATAGGGCTGCTCCCTCCCGGACCTCGCCCGGTTCGGCAATCAAGAGTCAGGCCCTCTCCTTCGAGAGGGCTGCCCTTCATGACCGCCCACCTCGGCGTGAGTTCGCCTTCCCTGCCCGGCGCGGGTGACGAGGAAGATGGCTTTACCCGGAGGTTGCTGGCCTCTGCGTGAAGCCTGTTTCAGCACTCTGGGCAAAGGCTACCTGCCCGGCCCTACCCACCGCCGACGCTTCGTGAGTTTCTCTCCATATTTACGTGCTCCTCGACCGCGGCCCTCATCCTGCACACGTTGCACAGCCCGTTGGAAGAGGGCTTTCCGCAGGCCGAGCAGGAGACGAACTGCTTTCCGGAAGAGCTCGAATAGCGTGAGATCAAGTCGAGGCCGGACCTGAGGAGGACATTCTTCATGCCTGGGTGGTTCGCTTCCATCGTGTTGAGGTAGTCCCTGACTTCGCTCCTGAGCCCTTCATGCATGTAGGGGCAGCTCACGCTCTGGAAGGGGATGCGGTCCTGGTAGGCGAAGAGGGCGACCTCCTCCTCGTAGATCTCCATGAACGGCTTCACCCTCCTGATTGGGAACGAGCTGTCGGTGCGGGCGGGGTCGAGCCATCCCAGGCGCGCGACGTCGCCGTGCATCAGGTTCATCAGGAACGTCTGGACGAAGTCGTCCAGGTTGTGCGCGGTCGCGACCACGGAGGCCTTGACCCTGACCGCCGCTTCGTCTATGGCGCGGCGGCGGAAGACCCCGCAGAAGCTGCAGGACGAGACGTCACGCTCCTCCTTCCAGTCGAGCGCCTCGTCCAGGGAGAACCCGAACAGCTCCTTGTACGAGACCACGACATGCTCCACCCCCAGGTCCCTCGCGGCCGAGCGGGCGTGGTCCAGGGCTTCGTCGCGGTACCCTGCGACGCCCTCGTCGACCGAAACGGCCAAGACGTGGTTCGGACGGCGAGAATAGAGGCCGGCGAGCACCTTGAGCAGGGAGAGGCTGTCCTTCCCCCCCGAGACCGCAACCGCAATCCGGTCTCCCGGCGCGATCATCTGGTACTTGGCGACGGTCCTCCTGGTCTTCTCCACTATCGAGTCCCTGAAGCAGGACGCGCACAGCGTCTCGCCCGAGTACCTCCTGGTGTAGAAGGGTCTGCCGCCGCAGCCGGCACACACGGCCATGATCGTGGCAGGACGGCCCCATTCGCTATAAAGTCTCAACCCTTAAAGCGACAACGCTGTCGGCGAGTCGGAAATGGAGGAGCAGCCCAAGAGGTTCGAGCTACACTACGGCGTAGTCCTGATGGTGAGGACCAAGAGGTTCCTTTCAACCATGGACCGCCTGGGGAGGAGCAGCATCTCCAGGCCGGTGGGATGGCTCCTGCTCTACCTGATGCCCGTCGCCGCGGCAGCTGGGTTCCTGCTCTTCGTCAACGTGTTCAGGGCGCTCGTGTCGTCAAGGGGTCCGCAGGTGGCCACGGGGATCGTGAACCTGGGGCCGCTCGCCAACCTCGGCATCCCGGGACTCAACCCGTACATCCCCCTGCTCTACGGGTGGATAGCCCTGGTCATAGGGATGGTGGTCCACGAAGGCGCGCACGGCATCGTCGCGAGGAGCCTTGGCCTCCCGGTGAAGAACTCCGGGCTCATCCTGTTCCTGTTCGTCATCCCCATAGGGGCGTTCGTTGACATAGACGAGGCGGTCCTCAAGCAGGCGCCGAGATCTCATTCGGCGCGTGTGCTTGCGGCCGGGGCCGGTACGAACTTGGTGCTCGCCCTCATCTCCCTGCTCCTCCTCACGAGCATCGTCGGGAGCATGACGCCGGCGGCCAATGGGGCGGGGATCACCACCGTGAGCCAGGGTTCGCCCGCCTACCTGAAGGGGGTGCTGCCAGGCGATATCGTGACCGCGGTCGACGGGAAGCCTGTCACCGACCTGAACACGGTCCTTGGCCCGAACACCACGCTCACGGCGGGCCAGTCGGTGAATTTCACGATCTACAGGGACGGGCAGAATCTGGAGATCGACAACATCCAGCTGGTCTGCTGCGAGCGGATCATCAACGTGCAGACGAACCAGACGATAAAGACCTACCCCTACATTGGGATAGGGCAGATTTCCCTGGCCAGCCTTCAGTCTGCCGTCTCGACCTACTCCAACCCGCTAAGCAATCCGCTCCTGTACATCGGGTGCATCCCCACGATAAACCTAGGGAACTGCCAGCAGGCAGTCCCGTTCTCCAGCTCCTCGTCTGTCTTCTACAGGTCGCCCCTGGGAGGAGGCCTGATACCGGTCACAAACGTGCTCTACTGGATCTTCTTCCTGAACTTCAACCTTGCAATCTTCAACTCACTCCCCATCTACCCGCTTGACGGCGGCCAGGCGTTCAGGGTAGGGGTCGAAGCCCTGGGCAGAGGTCGGTTCAGCGAGGAGAGGGTCATGAAGATAACGAGTGCCGTCACAGCGGGGGTGCTCGTATTCCTGCTCGGGATAATCGTCGGGCCTTACATCTACGTCCTTGTGGGTTAAATACGAATCACCGATGAAGACTGGATGTCGGGCGCCCAGACCCCTCAGGGGGTCGACAGTCTGGTTCAGCAGTTCGCCCAGCAGTTCACCTCGACCGTAACGTACCTCCTCGCCACGATAGACTCGACGGTGGTCGACGTAGCGAGGGCGGCCTATGTCACACTCCTCTTAGTGGGCATACTCCTCTACTACACCCACGCTGCCCAGCGTCTCGGCAAGGACCTCATCAAGGGAGGGGTGGCCCTGGCTATCATCTCTGAGTTCGTCTTCCCCTGGCTGATCAAGGTGTGAAGGCGTACCGCAGCAGGGCTACGATTCCACCGAACGAGGACACCTGCTTCCCGAACTCCATCGACGCGTCCGCCAGATAGACCGAGCCTCCCTTCTCCTCCACCGCGTTGAGCACGCCGACCACCTCCTCCTCGTCTAGTCCGGCAGCGAAGACGTCGTCTGACACGACGCACGCCTCGACCGCCCCCGCGGCGGCGGCGGGGCCGACCCTTCGCAGGGTGTATGCGACCTTCTGGTTGGAGCCAGAGATTCTTCTCACCGCCTCTGCTACGACCCCCTGCATCTCGACCATGATCGAGTCCTTCGCCAGGTCCTGGAACGACTTCGCCTTGATCATGCCGCGGACGCCGTCGGCCCCTGTGAGGTCGAGCCCCTCGACGGTCGCGATTGGGACATCCTTCACGCGCTCTCTGATCTGGTTCGAGATCGAGTTCTTGAAGTTCCCAGGGCCTGCGACGACGACCCTGTCCCCCTTGATGGAGATCTGGGCGACGAGGTCTGCGACCTTCGCTATGTATGGGCGGGGGCTCTGCTCCTCCCCCTGCTTCCCTCCCAGCCCTGACTCGACCGTCGCCGCGACTGCCAGGTGAGAGCCGCCCAGCGTCCCTATCCCAGCCTCCCGCCTGTCCGCTGCGACCAGGACGAAGCGGCCCGAGGCGCCCTTGGGGGGCCTGATGAGCCGTGTGTCCAGCGGGGACCACGACCGCTTTCGGAGCGTGAGCGAATGACCGGGGGAGAGGGTGACTGAGTGAGAGCCCGCCCTTGTCACGCTTTCGTCGCTGGCCTCGATGATCGTTCCCTTCACCCGTATCCGCTCTATGCTGCTGTCGAGGTGCACCTCTTCGACAGAGAGCGAGACGGTCACCTTGACGCGCTCGCCCTTGTCGGGCCTTGAGAACTCGTCCTCCCGCTTCACGACCCTCGAGCTCCGGCTGACCAGCACGTCCCCCTTGGCGATGAGGCGCCTGAGGGTCCACAGGTCCTCGGCAGACTCGATGGTCAGAGAGCAGTGGCCGTGCTTCGGGCTGAACTCGTTTACTATCAAAACGGACTCGGCTACTCTAGGCCGATGTCTCTGAAGGTGCCGATCCTCATGTCGTCGGGGACCTGGTTGAGCTCGCCCGTCCTGTGCCCGATTATCCCCTTCACGCCCACTTTGGCCGCGGACTCGACCAGCCTCTGGGTTACTATGCCGTCGAAGATCAGGTACTGGGCCCCGCTCGTCCCCTCCATCTTCTGGACGAGCTCGCTGATCGGGAACCTGCCGATTTCTTGGAGCCCCTGGTCAAGGAGGATCGCCTCGAGCGTCCCGTTCAGGTTGGCGTACAGCTCGCGCGTCTTCGCGACCACAGGCTCGTCAGCCTCCTCCGTCTTTGGCTGGGGGGCCTCGGCCTGGCGCTGCCTGCGCTGAGGTGCCGCCTCGACCTTCTCCGCCCTGAGCATGTTGATCACGTCTATCGGGGTCAGGTCCTCGACCTCCTTGCCGGGTGGCGCGTGGATGACCTTCTCGACGTGCATGACCTGGGCTAGCTCCTTCTCGATGAGGTCGCCGCCCCTGTCGCCGTCGAGGACAGCGATCAGCCTCTTCTTCTTTCCGAGCTCGATTATCGAGTCGGGGACGCTGGTCCCTTCAAGCGCGACCACGTTCTCGATGCCGGCCCTGAGGAACAGCACGACGTCTGCCCTCCCCTCTACGAGATAGACAAGCTCAGACGAATACACCCCAGGCCCTGCCGGGAGGTTCTCGATGCCGTAGTTGATGACCTTGGCCCTCTTCGTCGACTCGGTCACGTCCTTGAGCAGGTTCTCCCCTTCGCTGGAGGTCTTCGAGCTCCAGTCCCGCACTATCAGCTTCGCCCTGTCCACTATCTGCTTCCGCTTGACCGCCCTCACGTCTTCGATGGCGCCCACGTTGAATCGGGCGCTGCACGGGCCCACCTTGTCTACGCTCTCCACTGCCGCGGCGATGAGTGCGGCAGTGCCGATGTCAGTGGACATCGGGACGATGACCTCGCCTCTCGTCCTGTCGTTCTTCGACTCTAGGTTGATCTCGATCCTGCCGACCTTCCAGGTCTTCTGGAGCTCGTTGAGGTTCATCTCAGGGCCGAAGAGGCCCTCTGTCTGCCCGAAGATGGCCCCGATTACGTCAGCCCTCTCGACTACTCCGTCTACCTCAAACCTCAGCTTGACTAGATACTTTACTATACCTGAACCTGACAATTCCATTCTCCCCGTTCATTTCTGTTTCACTCGCGCTTAACGGTGTTAATCGTTAATTGAATTCAACCGTTTTTGTCGGGGATATAAACTTCGTGTTTTCCGCCTCTGGATACTTCGCGGTTGTCATGCCAATTTCTCTTGTTGGATACTCTCGGTTGACGGCTTGGTTCGGTTCCGAAAGATGCTAAATAATCTGCCCCTGAGAGCCAAGAGGCCTTGAAAAGAACTACGAGAGGTTTCCTTTTCATGGTTCTTGGTGGTGGTGCCCTCGCTGTTACTGCAAGAGCCATTGAGGGGGGAGCGTGGCCCTATGCCGTTCTCCTCGGGCTCCTCGGAATTGGTTCTCTTGCCAACGGTCTTGTTCTCCTCCTCGGCATCAAGCCTAGACGATAATCCCCAGACTTCTATCATAGTCGCAAGTTGAAGAAAGACAATCAAGGCGAATGCATAGAAGAGGTTGTCCGTCATTCTTTCTGGCGCTCCACGGCCGCGTTCTGAATCAGCGTGAGCCACTTGTTCTCGCCTTGGACTTGGATTCCCGCCTTGTCTGCCGGAGTCTGGCCGTTCAGCCCTTCGTGGGGCCTTACGAAGTTGTGATAGATTTGGAGCCCTTGGAAGATGGGCGAGTCAATCCGCTTGATTCCTCGCATGACCTTTTCGCGGTCTCGCATCTCCCCGTTGAGTCTCTCCATCTTGTTGTTGTGGATTCGCCCCGTCAGAGGCCGGACATCCTTGACATGGTGCGAGTAGTGGCTAGCGCTGTCGAACTCCTGCTTGAACGGCTTGTTGAAGTGCCTCCCTCCGTCGGTGATTAAAGTGAGGGGAACCTTCCCCGTCCGCTCCTTGGCCTGTTGGAAGAGGGGCCTTACGTCCGCACCATACTTCGAGTCCGCTATCTGTTGGGCAATCCAGAAGCGGGTT
>DAIDAO010000005.1 GCA_027310575.1 bacterium
GCTTGCCGGATTCCCAAACGGGGGCCTCTATCATCGGACAAAAGTTCAATTCTGCACTAATAGGCGGTGAAGCGGCGACACCCCCGTATTGCTGGCCCGCATGCTCAAAGTCGACGCCCAGCTGACGAGGCTCCGCACGAGTCTGGTCGCCATCAAGCCCCCGATCGGGACCAAGGTGAGCTACGACCTGAACGCCGACATCAAGACGGTCTCCAGGGTGGGCCCGAAGCTGAAGCTGAGGTACACGATCAACATCGACACCTACCCCCTCATCTACAGGGCGGAAATCGGCGGGTTTGCACTGGCAAACGCAGAGATGCTCGCGAAGGAAGAGGGCCTCGAGGACCTAGGGGAGGAGGCGCTCGGGGACGTCGCTCTCCAGATCTACCGCCAGAGCTACGAGCCGCTCTACCTCACTCTCAGCTCCCAGGGGCTCGACGCGCCTTCCCCGTGGCTCGTAAAGGACGTCCACCTGGCCCGCTGATCCCGGCTGCGGTCTTGCAAGTCTGACATGGATTTGGAACCCAGATGACTTTCCGAATCGCGGATAAGGAACAGAAACCAAGTGGTTTAACTCCATAAAACCGTTAAATAAGAACCGAGGTCGTATTGTGCCAATGCCGCAGGAAGCGAAGGACGCGATCTACATCTGCAGGATATGCATGGCCCAGGCCGACGGGAAGACGGGCCTCATAGAGCACCTGAGGACCGAGCACGAGATGCTCGAAGTGGTGTCGTACGCGGCTACGACGATGGTCCAGGACCAGGACAGGGACAAGATCGCGATGGACTATCACAGGCAGTTCGAACAAATCAAGAAAGAACTGACGACGAGCTAGGCAAAGTCGAAAGATTGCCGAAATCCAGAAGACGGGACCCCTCGCGCTAGGCAAAAGCCTGTGGCGAATTATATAGAGCTCGCATCCATATCTCTGATGATGATCCGCAGGTCGAAAATCGAAGTCTTCGCAGATGTGATGAAGGTCGTCGCAGAGGAGAAGGAGATCCGGCGCACGAGAATCATGTACAAGGCGAACCTCGCCTGGAAGGTGCTGAAAGAGGCGCTCGACTTCCTAGAGTCGAAACAGATCCTGAAGAGCGAGGTCAAGGACTCTGGGATATTCGTGTCACTCACAGACGAAGGCTACGGTGTCCTGCGGAGGTTCAACGAGCTGGAAGAGGTCTTCACGAAGCCGACCGTGCTGCTCTCGCAGCAGGAATCACCTGTCTTCGCCTCCGTCCGCTCCAGCGTCTACGCCTAGACCAGTGCGCTGCGCGTCTGCTGGTTTATCGGCTGAGATATCTCCCTGGCCGACACTAGGCGGACCCCCTTCAGCAAGCCCGGGGAAGGGTAAGGGATCTTCAGGGACCCGCTGACCAGGTACAGCACAGCGTACACCTTCTGGTAGATCTTCATGAAGACCGGCGGGACCGACTCCCCCTCCTTCGGGGTGAGCATGGACTCGATCTCCTTGTCGTCCCCTGTGAGCACCGCAGTCCCTGTCACGGTCATCTTCGCGACTTCAGGCTCGGTACCGAGCTCTATCGTGAACTTCAGGGTGAGCTTGTCCGGGTTCCGCTCCGACTGCACTATGTTCGCCCCGACGTTGAAGTTGACCGAGCTGTCAGAGGTGACGTCCTCGGCTAGCTTCGTCCCTTCAACGGACTTTATGGCTACGTCTACACCGAGCAACTCTCGTCTGCCCGTGATGGGCCTCGGCGCGCAAATAAAGGTATACGAAAGTCCAGTATAGAGCACTGCTCCATTAATTCGGATATATTGCAGCAGGCGACTTGCCATCGGACCGGCAAATAGCGTGCGGGAGCTCTGCTGCTGGGCAGAACGCCGGCAATAACAGAGCAGGAATCCATAATCGTTTAAACACGAAAGTCACAGGTGAAAGCGAATGAATCCGGATCCTGATCCTAACGAACACGCAATGGTCACCAAAGCCGAAGGCGCTGGGGCCAGACTGACAGTCAAGCTGTCGATAGCGCCGAAGACCGGCGTCCAGTCGCTGAAGGAGAGGTACAACACGATCAAGTACGACCTGGGGGCTGGATACTCCTACCCAGACTCCCTGAAGAGCATTGTCCCGACGAACGTACCTGAATACATCGACCAGGGGGAGAACTACGTCGAGAAGGTCACGCGCGCCCTCTTCTACTTCAAGCAGTGCGCGCTGATTGGGCCTTCAGGTGTGGGCAAGAGCGTCTGCGAAGGGGAACCCGCGCTTGTCATGCTCGATGGCAGGCCGATTCTGACAACCGTTGATGACCTTTACGAAAAGCTGTCAAGGCGGTACCCAACATCGCTTGATCAGGACGGCTGGGAGACGCTCCCCCTGACCAAGGCTAACGTCTCTGTGCTCTCCTACGACCCGGTCCAGGGTGACGTGGTGTGGAAGAGGTCGTACGCAATGGCCAGGTCGAGGTACAAAGGAAACGTGGTCGAGGTCACCACTTCCCGGAACAGATCCGTAAGGGCCACACCCGAGCACTCCTTCGTGACCGAGTCGGAGACCGTCAAGGCAGGTCAACTGGCTGTCGGAGCATTCGTACCAATTGTCCGGCATATACCGTCGGCCGCCACGGTCCCGTTGGAGTCGATTTCGGTCGCCGACTATGTCCCAGGTGCCAAGGCCATCAACGCGGGCCTCGTCTTCAGCGGGCGCTCCGAGACCTTCCAGGTCCCAGCGCCGCCAACTGTTGAGCTAAACGAGGAGTTCTCCTGGTTCCTAGGCTTCTTCATCGCAGAAGGATCCATTGGGAATGGCTTCGCCTCTGTCTCGAATTCCAGTCAAGCGCTCATATGGAGATGCACGAAGGCGCTCTCGAACCTCGGGCTTGTTCCGTGGACTAGGAAGGATCGGGGGCTGCTCGAGCTTCGCGTCTCGAGCAAGGTCTTCGTGTCCTTCCTTTCGTCATTGACGCTTTCACGGCGCGTCGGGACAGGCAAGGGCTCGCAGGCGCGTTACAAGAAGATACCTGATTTCGTGTTCTCCATGAGCGAGCCGTCCCGCGTCGCCTTCCTGAGCGGGTTCTTCGAAGGGGATGGCTGGACGGAACAGGGGTCAATGCTCGTGCTCGGCACTTCCAGCAAGGAACTCGCGAACGGTCTGGTCGTGCTGCTGGAGCAGCTCGGTATCTTCCCGACGGTGAGAATCAAGACCTCCTCGAGGTCTTACAGTGTTGCTGTCGCGCGCAACGATGCGGCGAGGCTGACCAGCGAGATTCGGGCCGTCCCAGACGGGGGTTCGAACAGAGGGCACGTCGAGAAGGTCAGGATAACCCCTGCGATGTTGGCAACGGCGAAGAGGGCATACCGGAGGCTGCCTGCGCAGGTTCGAACCAAGAAACTCAACAAGAGACTCTTTTCGAACTTCTATGGGTCTAGGATGATAGGGCTGGCCACACTAGAACGGGTTGCCAAAGAACTCGGTTCGCCGGAGCTGCTAAGGATGGCGCAGGCCGGCGTGCTCTGGGACCCAATAAAGGAAGTGAAGCAGCAACCTTACGATGGATGGGTCTACGACTTCCAGGTACCAGGCACGGAGACATTCTCGGCGGGCTTCGGCGGTGTGATTACCCACAACACCCATATTGTGTACCTCGTGGCAAAGATGGCAGGCCTCCCCCTGTGGGAGATTAACTGCGGTCTGCAGACCTCGGTCTACGACCTCTTCGGGAGGTTCGTGGGGCTCGGCAAGGAGAACTGGATAGACGGGCTCATCGTCTCCTGGTGCAGGTACGGCGGCATCCTCTATCTTGACGAGGCGAACATGATGAAGCAGGACATAGCCACGAGGCTGAACCCGATACTCGACACCAGAGGGCACATGGTCCTGACAGAGAAGGACAACGAGATCATCCCGAGGCACCCGCAGGGCTACGTGATCATCAGCATGAACCCGTACTCCGCGGAGTTCGCAGGGACCAAGCCGCTCAACGCCGCGTTCAGGAGGAGGATGAGCGTCTGGGTCGACTTCGACTACCTGAGCGTCGGCCCGAAGATCTCGCAGCAGGAGGTGAAGATGACGGCCGAGAGGACGAACATACCGGTCCCAATCGCGGAGCGGATGGTCAGGGTCGCAGCCGACATGAGGAAGCGGTACAAGAACGGGGACCTGCCGTACGCCCCCTCGGTCGGGGACCTGGTCAACTGGGCGACCCTCGTGGCAGACGGCCTCACCCCCGTCAACGCAGCGGAGGAGACGATCGTCTCGGTCACGTCGGACGACCCTGAGGTCCAGGGGACTGTGAGGCGCGTCGTCCAGATGGTCTTCGGAACAGGGCAGGACAGGCCGGTTTGAACATCCTCGACTACTCGTGGGGCATGGTCACGAGCGTAGGGAAGCGGGACTACGACTCGTTCCGGCTCGTACTCGACAAGCAGCTGACCTACCCCGCCCTGACTGCGGACAAGAGCGGGATGGTCTTCAAGCTCCCCATCCCCAGGCTCGACGACAAGGGGTTCTACAACCTCCACGGACTCTACTTCGACGCGGACGAGCACGCGTGGGGAGGGCTCTGGAAGCTCTACCGTGCTTCGCTCTACCACGGCGCCCTCCATGCGGCGTACTCCGACTTCCGGCAGTACGCGAACTGGGCTCGGGGTAAGGACCTGAAGACCGCGACCTTCGTCGTCTCGCTGCTCGAGGACTACCGCGTGACGAGGAAGGCTGCCAACGACTGGCCGGGCATCCTCCCAGACATAGCATACGCCAACTACGTCGCGGGACTCAGGGTGAGGAGCGTGGACGACATCGTGGGGCCCGAGCGGGCGGGCACCAAGCTCCTGCTGGAACTCTGGGGCGTGAACCACGGGCTCAGGGGGGACGAGGAGGAGGACTCGGACGTCAGGAAGCTTGCGAGCCAGGTCAGGGGTGCTGTGGACGAGTCTGTCAAGGGGAACGCCGATTACCCGAAGTCGCTCTTCGCCGCGGCCGATGCGGTCTACGGCAGGCTGGCGCGCGGAAGCACGATGAGGGAGGTCCCGGCTTTCCCCCACACCGAAGCGCACGGGGAGTGCTCCGTCTTCGATTCGCAGATGGTGGAAGCGGAGAGCCCGAAGACGCTCGAGGTCGCCGCCCTGGGCGCGCTCGGGCTGAACGAACCCACAGTCCCGCAGGATGACATGGAAGCGAAGGAGTTCTTCACGTCAATCAGGGCGGACGAGGCCAGGCTCCAGAAGATCAGGGACAGGTACGGGAAGTACGTGTCCGCGACCAGGCTCGACGGAGTGGAGTTCCCCAACGGTGACTACGCCAACTTCATGCGCATCAGGTCGTCCCTCTCCGGACCCATCCGCAACATCAGGGACCAGCTGAGGCAGGTGAAGAACGTCCTCGACGAGACTGCCGGGCACGAGAGCGGGCAGGTCGACACGCAGGCTGCCATGCAGGTCGTGGCCTCCGGGGACATGAGGTCGGACGTCTTCCTCAGGGAGGAGCCGATACACAAGAACGAGGCGTGGGCGATACTGCTCGACGCGAGCAAGAGCACTTCCGCGTTCTCCTCTGAGGTCAAGGGGATTAGCACATGCCTCGCGGAGGTGGCCAAGGACCTCATCCCTGTCGCCAGCCAGTGGGGGGTGTTCTCGTTCAACAACTCGCTCCAGGTGATCAAGGACTTCAGCGAGGGGTACACCTCGGAGGTGAAGGCGCGCATCGGTGGGATCCAGCAGAGGAACATCACCCTCCTCCCAGACGCCATCCAGGTCGCGCAGAAGGCGCTCAACGAGCAGCCCGTCGACACCAAGATCCTGGTGGTCGCGTCAGACGGTTACCCGACAGGCTACAGGGGGATCGAGGATGAACTTGTCTCCACTGTAAAGTCCGTCTCCAACTCCGGGACCTTCCTCATGGGGCTCGGGATAGACAGCCACGCCATCGAGGACTACTTCACTGTCAACTGCGTGGTCAGCAGCCCTGCCCAGATGATGAAGTCGTTCGTGAAGTCCTACCTCGAGCTGTCGTCGCTCTTCTGAGCCGGCCCGTGTACTTCTTCTGGGCGCCTACGTGTCTAGACTAGCTTGAAGTCCGCTGTGAAGTTGAAGGCGTCCTTCTTGCTTGACTGCAGATCCACGACCACGCGTTCGGGGACTCCGTTCCTCAGCTGGAGATAGTAGAGGCCCGCCTCGGGCACGTTCACGTTGCTCAGCTCGTCGAACGACTTCATTGCCTCGGTCGTCTTCGCCAGCCTTGCCTTCACTTCCTCGTGTAGCTGGAAGAGGACCTCGGCCATGGCGCCGTTGGGGTCGCTGACGTTGACGAGCAGGCTCCCCATCTTGACCCAACCT
>DAIDAO010000006.1 GCA_027310575.1 bacterium
ATTAACCCTGTTGGGCGTTATAAGCCCTTCGGGCCCTGACAAGATGGTGCCAGCGGGCGGCCGAGCCCATAGTGGTGTTGGGACGGAGCTGTCACCTCCGCGGACGTCAGTCCTTCTGGGTTCGAATCCCAGGGCCGCCGACGTCTGATTGAACCGTATAGTGTGAGACATCAATATGTGCGAACCCCTGGTTCGAGCTTCGTGACGATTGCAGCGGCCTCGGCCACGTTCCGCGCCACGAAGTCGGGGTGCGCGTCCATCTCGTCCATTTTCGTGCTCAGGAGGGCACTGAGGTTCGCCACCAGGATGGTCCTACACCCTGCTCGCTTGCCTGCCAAAACGTCGTACAGACCGTCCCCTATCATCACCGACTGCGACAGGTCGAGATTAAGGTCCTTTGCAGCGTCGAGGAGCATCCCTGGCTTCGGTTTCCTGCAGGCGCAGTCGACCCTGTACTTCGCGATCTTGGCCTGCGGATGATGGAAGCAGTAGTACTCCGCGTCGAGCTTGATTCCCTCCTTCGCCAAGAGCCTGCGCATCTTCGCCTGGATCTGCCTGAATGTCGCCATTGTGAGGTGCTTCTTGGCCACGCTCGGCTGGTTGGACACGAGCACCAGCTTGAAGCCAGCCGCCCTGATTGTGCGCAAAGCCGGCCCTATCTCCTCGGTCAGCTCGAACTGCTTCGGGGTGAACGGGCTATCGACGACTCCAGGGTCGGGGTAGTAGATCATCCTGTTCAGAATTCCGTCGCGATCCAGCAGTGCAGCCCTTTGGCCTGTCAATAGCGTTTGGACTTGTTCCCGATGGCTTCCTTGAGCCTGGCCGCGATCAGATGAGTCAGCACAAGGTGGAAACCCTCCACCTGCGGAGTCGAATCGGCTGGGACGACGATTGACGCGTCGGCCATCTTCCTCAGCATCCCGCCGTCGAACCCGATTAGCCCGACCACCTTCCCCTTCTTCTCCTTCGCGACTTTCACCGCCTTCAGCAGGTTCTGGGACCAGGGCCCTGCCTTGTCGCTCCCGGACCCCCCGTGGACGCTTATCCCGACGAGGACGTCTCCTTCCTTCATGAACGCCTCCAATTGGTACGAGTATACATCGCTCCACCCCTCGTCGTTGGTGAGCGCGGACATCAGTGGGATGTTGTCTACCAGGGCGAAGGCCCTGAATCTGTGCGGCGCCTCAGACGACACGTACTTGTTCAGGTCGGACGCGAAGTGGGTGCTAGAGGAGGCGCTCCCGCCGTTCCCGATCACGTACACGGCCTTGTCGTTCTTCCAAGCCTCATAGAGGACCTGGATGGTCTTGTCGATGTCGGACCTTGATATCTTCTTGACGATGTCCGCAACCCCTTCCAGATATTCGTCCACGAACTTCTCGTGTGCCATGGACTTACACGTTGTAGATTACTTTGGAACCGTCGAAGTCGAACCTGAACCTGTGCTCCACGAGCCCTTGCGCGCCCATCGCTTTTCTAAGTCTTGCCCTCCCGTTTTCACAGTATAGCATCAGAAAGCCCCCACCCCCTGCGCCTACCACCTTCGCGCCAATCGCGCCGTTCTCCTTCGCAATCCTGTACCAGGAGTCGATCTTGTCGCTGCTCATCCCAGTGACCACCCCCCTCTTCACCCTCCAGTGCTCGTCAAGGAGCTGCCCGAACTTCGTGAGGTCGCCCGAGGCGAGGGCGTCCCTTGACCTCAGCCCTATGTCCTTGATCTTGTCCATCTTCTCGGCGGCTCCATCCTTCTCGATGGCGGTCTTCTGTTTCGACAGGACCGAGGACGAGCTGCGCGTGATGCCGGTGTAGTACATCAGGATGTTCGCCTCCAGCTCGGCCAGGCTGTTTGTGGAGAGCGGGATGGGCTCGACCTTCACCTCGCCGTCCCTGTCGATCCTGTATGCCCTGATACCCCCGAAGGCGGCCACATATTCGTCCTGCTTCCCCGACGGCTCCTTCAGTCGGTTCATCGCTATGCTGCAGGCCTCCTCGGCCACGTATTGCGAAGTCTTCTCCTCCCGGAGGTACGCGTGAAGAGCCCGGAGCAGGCCCACGCAGAAACTCCCAGACGAGCCCAGACCGGTAGCTGCCGGCGCGTCGGCGACCGAGACTACCTCGATCCCACGCTTTATCCCGACCATGTCGAGCGCCTCCCTCACCAGGGGGTGCTTCAGCTCTGCCGCATCCTTTACGATCTCCGTCGTGGAGTAGCTCACCCTCACGCTGTCCCCCTCGAACCGTGGGTTGACTGCGATGTGGACATACTTGTCGACAGCCCCGCTGACAAAGAAGCCGCCGTGTGTCTTGTAGTAGCTCGGCAGGTCGGTCCCCCCTCCCCCAAGCGAAAGCCTGAAGGGCGTCCTCGATATGATCAAAGAACTGGCTGCGCCTTGGAGGGCGGGTCGGCCAGCCAGTAATTAAGAAGATTCTTCTTTCCCAGTCTCAGCGCGAATCACACACGCCAGGGCGCAGGGACACGCCGGGACTAGTTCGGCACTATCCAGATCCAGGGCGGGTCGTAGGGGACAAACGGCTCAGGCTGGACCGGTTCCCTCCCGGGGACGTCTTCCAACGGCATCTGCCAGAAAGACCCCGTCCGAGCTTATGAGCGTTCTGAACTGTCAATCTGTATCCGTCGTCGCCCAACGCTCGCATCTGCAGGCTCGGTCCGGTCCCGCGATCGACCGACTAGCTGTCACGAGGGCACGCGCACTTCGAACGCGACGTCGTCCTTCCCGATGTCCGGATAGTACCTCTCGATATCCCTCTTCCCGTACTTGGCCCTGAACGCGTCGACGACCTCCCCGAACCTCTCCTGAGGGAGCTCGACCGCGTCCGCGGTGAACGACTCCCTCCCCGCCCGGATAGTCACCTTCGGCTCCTGCTTGACGTTCAGGTACCACTGCGTCTTCCTCCCGCTGGCGGGGATGAGGTACAGCGACCTTCCGTCTCCCGAGAGCGCGAACCAGACGGGGCGCGGGATGTCCCTGCCGCTGGCCCTCCCCTTTACGGTCAGCTCTATCTCGCTGCTCCCTTTGAGCGCTTCCAGAATCTCGCCTGGCATGTCCTCGATTAGGGACCCCGCGGCATTTCTACCCATCGCTCCATCAAGAGCGACTATCGGATATTCGAATTTGACAAAATGATTGGGCGTTCCATTGTGCTTATTACCGTAGGCTGCAGCGCCTCTGGAATCCAAAAGATGCACTTCACGTCCGCGCAGCGCAGGCGCCCAAAGGAGTAGGTCAGGTATCGCGGCCTCACTCGCCCAGCTGCTCGCTGAACCCCTCGTCTACGGCATCGCGCTCGTCATAACGATAGCCTCCGGGACGCTGGTCTACAGGCAGAGGCTGAGCGCCTACGGGATAGTGAGGAGCTTCGTGCTGGGCGTCTACCTCCTCATCTTCCTCCTGATGGTCCTCGACCTCTTCCGCGTGACAGTCGGCACGACCGGGTTCATCCTTGTCTACTCTGGCCTGAGCTCCGTCCTCGGGCTCTCGCAGGCTGTCCTCCTGCTGGCCGCAGCCCAGGGGATCTTCTTCAGCCCGTCGGCGACGTACAGGAACTTCTTCGGGGAGCTGGGGAAGCGGGAGTGGCACCTCCTGCTCTTCGCTGTCTTCGCCGCGCTCGCGATCTTCGTCGTCCTCCTCTCAACGGTCATCCAGCCCGCACCTGCGAGGGAGGTTACTGACTTCGCTGGGAACCTCGTCCCGTCGATGTCGGTCCCACCCGGCATGCTGGCCCTGGTCTTCGCGCTGCTGATCTTCTTCCTGGCCTATCCGTCTGTGCTGATGACCCTCGGGGCCGCGAAGGTGGAGAGCCAGGAGCTGAGGCGGAGCCTCTTCGGGCTCGCGCTCGGGTGGGGGGCGGTCTCCGTCCTCTACGTGGGGACCGAGACGTACATGTGGGTCTACGGCCTCGACGCGACCGGCTTCATGTACGCGGCCAACGCTGTGATATTCTACGCGGTGATACGGAACTTCAGGAGGTCTGCGTCCCTGGCCGGGTTCGTGGAGCACAAGGCGGTGGCGCCTCCGGCGAGCGGGGTGGCCGCGCCGGTCGGCGTTTCCCCGCTGACCGATTCCCTGCGGGGGAAGAAGGTGCTTTACGAAGTCGACCCCACCATCCCGTACGAGACCACGCTGAAGAGCACGCTCGAGGAGCTGGCTTGGCAGGGCCAGGCAGTGTTCGTGTTCACCCCGAAGTCGAGCCCGCTTCACGGTGCCCTGTCGAGGGGGACCAACCTGAAGTTCTTCCTGACCACGAGCGGCGTGTCGTACATGAAAGTGGCCCAGGACACCAGCGAGGTCCTGATCCCCCAGAGCGACACCGCGATATTCCTGGACGTGGCGGACAAGACCCTCGCATCCAAGAAGGCGGACATGGTCTTCGTCTTCGACAGCGTGTCTGAGCTCCTGCTCCTGATCGGGCTCGAGAAGACATACAAGTTCCTCAAGCAGATGCTGGAGCTCCTGAACGAGCCGAGAGTGACGGCCCTCTTCCTCTTCGTGTCGAAGGCCCACGAAGCGAAGGACGTGAACCTCCTAAGGGGGATATTCCCAGCCCACTTCGTCGAGGACGCCGAAGGGGCACGCGTCGTGAGGTAGTGGGGCGTCAGAGCCGGCTGCTTCTCGTTTCGAGGAATCGGCTAGTCGGGATAAATACGCCGTCGCTGGCAGGCGGATTAGCCTTGAGCGAGCGGAAGGGCGTGAGGAAGGCCGTTTCGGCCAAGGGAAAGCGCCTCTACCAGTACGAGTTCCCGAAGCGCGGTGTAGACTGGTACGCCAAGAAGATAGGGAGCGTCCTGGCCACTTCGCGCGCCCAGGCGAAGAGGGAGCTCGTGAAGCGGGGGCTGCTGGAGCCCTTCGAGGCCAGGGTAGCCGAGATCACACTGAAGAGCGACTAGCAGGAGTCCGATTCAGCGCCGGGCATATCCTTCCGTAATTACCTAGGTAAGAATCCACAGCAACACTCTCGTCAACATGAGAGACATTACGACACGGCTTCAGGGCGCCCCCCTGCTCGGCGGTGGAGGTGTGGTTACGTTCTTAAGCGCGGGGGAAATGGGAGGCATATGGTAAGTTTCCTGCCGCCCGACCTGTCGACGACCTTCCTGGTCTCAGCCATACTGCCACTCATCATAGGGTTCATTGTCGGGGTCATCCTGAAGAGCGCGATCAAGATCGGAATCGCGCTCGTCATACTCGTGGTCATCCTCATCGCACTGGGGGTCATCTCCCCGAACGACGTCTTGCAGCCCCTGCTCTCCCTGGTGAAGTCAGGCTCGGCCCTGGCCGACTACGCCCAGCGCGTGGCCGGGTACCTCCCCTACTCGTCCCTGACCTTCCTGATAGGGCTCGCTATCGGGTACCTGAAGGGCTGACCTGGCCGAGGTCAGGTTCGTCCTTCTTCCGGGTATCCCAGACGTTGTAGGTCGACCATCCGTGGCATAGCGGGCACCTGAGGTAGCGGCTGTGGCCGAGCCGGACAGAAGTGAACGAGACCAGCGGGACCCAGTCGTATTCGAAGGTCCGCTTGCACAGCGGGCAGGTGAGGACTGACGCGTAGTGGTGCTTCGTCCTTATGGCAGCCGCATAGACGAGCAGCACTGCGCCTAAGGCCGTCGCGGACAACCCTACGATTAGAGCTGCAGACGTCGACAAGAGAGCCTTAGCCTTGTCAGCCCAGGAGCCATTCTTGGGGCGGTCCCTGGCCACCGGCGCAGTCCACGACCCCGCTCACCCGCCGAAGGAACGAGGGACAGGCGAAGCACACTAGGAACGCAACCTCCCTCTTCACCACAGGGCAGTCCACGCTCTCCTTCTTCATCCGCGACATCGCCTTCGCGCTGGCCGCCCCCTTCAGCTCGTCGGAGACTATCTTGGGGACCTTCTTCGGCTTGACAGAAGGATAGATGTTGACCTTGAACTTGGTCTCTTGGGACACGGACGAAGCCACCGGAGAATCGGGATAAAAGCCTGAGGTATGGAAGACCGGGACTAGGATATCGAGAAGGTGACGGTGACGCTCATCGTGTCGCCCTGGCTCACGCTCACCGGAGTGATGGACACGGAATCAAACTCCAGGGTGGTGGCTCCTGATGTCCCGACGATGCCGATCGTGTCTGGGAAGGTCCCGGACGAGAACGTTATCGTCCCTTTCGTCTGCCAGCCGGTGCAAGTAGGCGGGTTTCCAGCGGGGCTGCAGTTGGCCGGCAAGAGCGAACTGCTGGTGACAGCCCCGGTGTAGTATCCGGCCCCTCCGTCGCTGGCAAAGACGTTCTGCAGCGGGCCCTCGCAGGTCCCCAGGATCGGAGGGAGGGACTGCCCCGACATGCACTGTGCCAGCTCGTCCTGCCCACGGATCAGGAGGGTGTTGTGCCCCTGCCAGGTGGCGAAGAGCGCCCCGTTCGCGTGGTAGAAGTTGATCAAGAAGTATCCGCCTATGGGGATGCCTTCCGCGGTCCCAGACGCCTGCGGACGGACCAGCATCGGATAAGCGAAGAACCCGCTCGCGAATACGACGACGCCGAGCAGTACTGCGGAGACGATTGTCGTCCTGCTACGCAATCAGATCCGTTCCCCTTTCATTTGAATATAAAGTTTCAAGACCTCGGGGACCTCCCGAGTCGCCGCGCGAATATCACCATCCAGGCGACGATCGTGGCACTCCCGACACCGACCACGACCGTAGTGACTACGATTGTCAGGGTGAAGGCGCCTTTCGAGCCGAGCGTCGCCACTGCGCTGTCGGTCAGGTTGGCAGACTCGCCGAAGTGCCCAGGGCCGTTGAGGAGAGGCGAGTCCCCTACAGTGGCGGTGTCGATCACTGCCAGAGGGATGTAGTTGCCCGCCCTGTCTGAGACGGATATCGAATCAGTCACGGACAGCGGGGGGATGTAGGTCACGTTGTCGGAAGCGGTGACTCCGTCCTGCACAGATACGGTGAAGGTGGCCTGGATGGTCACCCTGGTGCTGCACGAACCGTACACTGGGCCCCCTGTGAAGGACTGCCCCGTGGCGTCGAGGGTCACTGTGTACGTCCCTAGGGCGCTGTAGGTGTGCGCATCGTAGACTGAGGTCCCGCTCCCGGAATCGGAGGTGCCGTCGCCGAAGTGGAGGGTCCAGTTGGGGACGCTGGCGCTCCCGCTGATCGTGCCGGAGAAGGTCGCGTCGAACCCGTTCGCAGACGCAGATATGGTGCACGTAAGCCCGGCCTGCTGTGCGCCGGTTGAAGCCGCCAGCGCGAGGACAGCGAGGAAAGCCAGCAGGACGAGGGCGGCGCCGCGGCTGCGAAACGGCGGACCGGAGATGAGTCCCAGGCTCGTGGGTCTGGAGGCTGACTGCAAAGATGCCGTCCGAGCGGCCGGCTTTCATTGATAACTGTTCCGTCGAAGGAGCCCGACTCGTCAGGCCGCGACGACGGCACGCCGACTGGAGGCAGACCTCAGCGCCCAGGCCAGGACGAAGGCGACGAAGAACGACACGAAGTAGCTGAGGTCGGCCCCGCCGAACCAGGACGACAGCGCCCCCACGGGGTACCCGATGGCTATGGGCGGGACCATGAAGGGGACAGAGACCAGCACAGCGACCAGGTACACTGCCAGCGCCCCCACGTCCCACGCCTTCGGGTTCGCGGAAGTGTCAGGGGTCGTCCTCCGCGCGACGAAGAAGTCGACCAGTACGATCGCGAGCCAGGGCATTATCCAATAGGAGAGGAGCAGGAGGAAGCTCTCGTAGAACGGGTAGAACTCCTCCCCGACGACGACCGCGATGACGAACCCGGCTGCCGCCCCCGCTGCCACAGTCTTCCACCTGCTCGCCCTGACCCCCAGGACGAGTGCGGAGAGGGAGTTGGTGTAGAGGTTGAGGGCGTCGGCTGCGAAAGCCCCCAGGATGAGGGTCACCATCGCGACCCAGCCGAGGGCCCCTGCGGCCAGGTTGAGCCCGCCGAAGTAGCTCAGGGCGGATTCTGAGGGGGTGATGCTCCCCACAAGCGCTCCCACGACTTCGACAGCGAAGGACGAGGCAGCGCCCCCGGCGAGCGCGAGCGCGAGTATCCTCCCCTTGGAGGCAGAGCCGGGGAGGTACCTTGTGTAGTCGGAAGCGTACGGGGACCAGGACATCAGGTAGCTGAAGCTGGACACGAGGACCGTCCCCGCTGCGCCGAGGGAGAGGGGGCCGACCGCGCCTGCAGGGACGTACGCGAACGCGGACCCAAGGCTCGGGACTGTTATCGCGAAGATCAGGAGGAAGAGGAGTCCCAGGACCACCGTCATCACCTTCTCGAAGAGGTGGATGAAGTCGTGGCCGTAGACCGCGATCAGGGCCTGGATGGCGACGTACACCGCAGCGCCTGCCACGAAGTTCGCTCCGGGGAAGATGACCTGCAGGGCGAAGACTGCCAGGATCGTGTTGACCGTGAACCAGCCGACAGTGCTGACCCAGTTGAGCGCGCCTGGGAGGTAGTTGCCGAACTTGCCGAAGGACGCCCGCGACGAGACGATCTGCGGGAACCCGAGGGACGGGCCCATGGCAGCTGCCAGCCCCACGAAGAGCCCTCCCAGGACGTTCCCGACGAGCAGTATGGGGATCGCCTGCGAGACCGTCAGGCCGAAGCCCTCCCCCGCGGGGAGGACAACCAGGACGCCGATGACGTAGTCGGCGATCGTCAGGTTCGCAGCGAACCAGAGGGTGAAGACCCTCCCGGGGGAGCCGTGCCTCTGCCCGTCCGTGATGTGCTCGATCCCGGCCTTCTCGACCTCGACCGGCCTGTCAGACATGCGCCAGTGGCGCCAAGAGCGACCGCTTCTAAGGCTTCCCTGGGTCCAAGCTGAGACCGAGGCCTTCGGCGACTGAAAGGACCTTCTCCTTCAGCTCCTTCCTCCCCGCGAGCGCGGAGTAGACTGCGAGGAGCCTCAGCTGCCTAGCCACGTCTGACTCGGTCGCCTTCGCCAGCCTCGCCAGCTCTTCCTTCCCCTTCGACGATATGATGTATCGCCTCACGTTCCCCTCCCTCTTGGGGAGCTCTGTGATCAGCCCCTTCTTCAGGAGCTCGCCGAGTATCAGGTAGATCGAGCCTGGTCCTGGGTTCCACTCCCCTGCCGTGGCCCGCCTGATCTGGTTCGCCAGGTCGGTCCCGGAGAGGGAGGACTCGGAGAGCATCTTCAGCGCGGCCAGCTTAAGGACCCCCTTGGGCACGCTGATCATACGAAGGGACTCGAGGGCTACACGGTTAGAGGTTGATTTTAATGTCTTCATTTCCAAGGTCGCAGAGTTGCGCCCTTCGATCATAGTCCATGGCGGCGCGGGCAGCGGCAAGTACGGCAGGACGGACAAGCGGTACGGCGGCATGATCCAAGCGGTGGAAGCGGGCATCACAGCGATGAAGAAAGGGTCCGGCCTTGACGGGGTGGTGGCCGCCGTGGGATTCATGGAGGAGTCGGGACTCTTCAACTGCGGCAGGGGGGCGTGCCTCACGGCTCAGGGGGAGGTCGAGCTCGACGCCGCAGTGATGAAGGGGGACGCGCTCTCCGGGGCCGGGGTCGGGAACGTGACCTGCACCTACCATCCGGTGTCGCTCGCCAGGTGGGTCATGGAGAACACCGAGCACGTGCTCGTCGTCGGGGACAGCTGCGCAGACTATGCGAAGCTCGCCGGGCTGAAGACCGAGAGGCTCGTGCCTTCCAAAGCGGCTTCGAAGAAGTACGCGGTGATGAGGAAGGACGCAGAGTACTCCGACGCGCTCAGGCTCGTGAAGAAGTTCAGGACGGGGGACACGGTAGGGACGGTCGCAGTCGGGTCGGACGGGATACCCGCGGCTGCGGTCAGCACCGGAGGGAGGTGGATGAAGCTCCCGGGACGGGTCGGCGACTCCGCCATACTCGGGGCAGGGATATTCGCTGACGGGAAGCTCGGGGCCGCGTGCGCTACGGGCACTGGGGAGGAGATCATACGCTGCGCGCTTTCGATGAGGGCATGCCAGTCGATGGCCCGCGACGAGGCTGGGGCTGCGGCGAAGGACGCCATCGCATACATCTCAAAGACGCGCGGAAGGGGGAACGCAGGCATCATCACCGTCGACCTGAAGGGGAGGGTGGGTGCTGCGTTCAACACGGAGGCCATGGGGAGGGCCTGGTGGGACGATGTCAAAGGCAGGGCTGTGGCGAGGATCTGACCAAGCCCATGAGTGACGCCCGTTTCCGACGCTCCGGCGTTAAATACTGAACAGGCCGAGGCGGGGAGTCAGGCCTTGAAGAGACAGACGCCGCGGGGCATCTGGGCCCTGAGGGGGGTTACGATCGCGATCGCGATAATGGTCCTGCTCGTGGTGGGGACCGTCGTCTACTCCGCCTACGAGGACTACTCGGCAGTGCGGCCTGAATTCTCGCCTGGCTCGAGCCAGGTGCAGGCGACCGCGACCCCGTACGGGAGCGCGGGCGAAACCGTGTCCGTCACGGTCACGGTGCCGAACGGGGGGCTCTACACGCTTGACGTTACCCTGACCTGCGACAACCCCAGCCCCAACATATCATGCACCGAAGGGCACGTCAGCGTCCCGCCAGGGCAGCAGCAGGTGCTCCGCTTCACCCTGACCGTCCTCAACCTCCAGCAGTACCTTTCCTCCAGCGACCGCAGGATAAACGGGACCGTAGCCATGGCCCTGGAGCCGTTCGTCAGCCTCTCCATAGCCACCGACCTGAGCGGCCTCGTGCCAGCAGGAGGAGCGTAGATGTCGTTCGGGAAGACCTTCAGCAATAGACAGAGGATCGTGAAGGCGCTCTGGGCGCTGGTGCTCAACGTCATACTCTGGATAGTCATCCCGTACTACATCGGGACCCTGCTCGCTGGGAGGGTGGGGGGGACCCCGCTCACGATCCCGACGTTCGTCTACGAGTTCGGCATCGTATTCACAGCCCTGGACGTCGGCGCCGCTTACTTCGACGGGCTGGTATGGTGCGTCCCATTCCTCAGCGGGGTGGCGATACTGAGCGCAGTGTACCTGTGGCTGGTGACGAACGGCGGGGACCTTTCGATTACCGAGATGAACATCTCCATCGCCCTGGAGTTCAGGCTCCTGCTCTACGTCTTCATCGTGCCGTCGATCTGGGCCGCAGTCAGGGCTCCGCTCTCCTATCTCGTCTGGCGCAGGGCGCTGAGTTCGCAGCCTGCTGTGCCGCCTCCGCCGCCTCCAGCACCTTAAATTCCGGGCACAGGCGGCTGGGCTCCGTTGAAATCGTACTGCCTTACGCACAGGAAGGACGTCGACGGGCTCGGATCTGGGGCCCTCGCTGTCGCTGCGACCGGGGGGCAGATCATACTTTCCGAATACGACGACCTGATCGAGAACCTGAAGAGGGTCCCAGACGACGCCGAGCGGCTGGTCATCTCGGACCTCGGGGCTGACAGCGCCGACTTCCCCGAGTTCCTGGCTGAGATCAAGCGGATAGCGAAGCGCGCGGACGTGACGCACATCGACCATCACTACATGTCAGAGCAGGCCAAGCGGCAGCTGCGAAAGGCTGGGGTCCGCCTCGTCCACGACACCAGGGAGTGCGCGAGCATGCTCACGTACAAGACGTTCAGGGACGTCCTCCCCGAGAGGGCGCGCCTGATAGCGATGTGCGGGGCAGTGACTGACTACATGGACGACTCGCCGATGGCGAAGAAGATGATAGAGCGGGGGGACAGGCAGTTCGTGCTCCTCGAGGCGACCATGCTCGCCCTGGCGCTGGGGGACAGGTCGGACGAGGAGGGGTTTCCCGAGAAGGTCGTGCACGAGCTTTCGCAGATGAAGCACCCACACGAGATCGAGGGGGTCCCGGCTGCCGCTGTGCGCGAGCTCGAGAAGGAGGCTGCGCTCGGGGAGGAGGTCAAGGCGAAGGGGACGAGGAAGGGGGACCTCGCGTACATGGTCACGTCGCAGTACTCGACTGGGAACGTCTCGAAGCTCCTCATCGGCGCCTTCGATGTGCCCGTTGGGGTGGCGATGAAGGAGAAGCAGAAGGGGTGGTACGAGGTGAGCCTCAGGTCGACTTCTGAATGCAAGGTCCACCTCGGGAGGACCATAGGGAGGATCGCGCTGAAGCTCGGAGGGAGCGGCGGCGGTCACAGGAAGGCTGCGGGGTGCAGGGTCCCTGTGTCTAGGGCGGACGAGATGATCGCCCTGCTGTCGAGAAAGATCTAGGCCAAGAAGCAGTCCGTCAGTGGGCTAGAAATCGGGGAAGGGAGGGGCGAGCCCCTCCACATCACTGAGTTGCTGGGTGGTCATGTGCATGGAATCGACGCCATGATGGCGAGTACGCCGAGCGGGCCCTGGAGCAGCGAGTCTGCCTGAGCCTGGGTCAGCACCCCTTCCGCCACCAGGGAGTTGACCTGGTTCACGAACGAGGTGAGCTGGTTGCAGGCGGTAGTTGTGTTCGGCGGGCTCGAGTTCAGGTTGCCGATCGCGTGCGTCAGCTTCGTTATGAGCGAGTTCGCCTGTCCCGAATTCAGGACGCCCGACGACTGCAGTCCCTGGATTGTGCTGATGACGCCTGGGAGGGCCTGAGCAGGAGTGAGGACGATCAGCGTCAGGGTCATGGTCCTGGTGCCGCCAGTGAGAGGCGTCGTGTCGGTGCCTGTCACTGTAAGGGTGTAGGTCCCAGCGGGCGCGCCTGACGTGGTTATGTTCAGCACGGACGTGAACCCGGAAGCAGCACCGCCAGAGGGGCTGAACGACGGTGCGGCTCCCGCAGGCATCCCGCCTGTGACCGAGAGCGAGATCGACGGCAGCCCGATCGTTGTCGACCCGCTGACCAGGGATTCCGTCACCCCTGGGGAGTAGCTGTTGGAGCCGGTGGTCAGGACCTGGAGGGAGGTGGGGACGGCCGAGAGGGAGAAGTCGTACACGTTCACCTGGGCCGTGACTGTGTTTGACACGGCGCCGTCCGAGTCGGTCACCGTCAGCCCGTAGACCGTGGAGCCGAGGGCCGGGGTGTCTGTCAGCGTAGACGTGGAACCGCCGATGGGCGACCCGTTAGACGTCCATGAGTATGTGAACGGCCCTGTCCCGCCAGCGGTGGAAGCGCCGAGCGTGACCGAGCTGCCCAGGAGCACAGCGCCTGACGGTGCGCCCGAGATGGACACCACAGGGAGCGCGAAGTCGATGGAGCCGAGCGACGGCACAGGAGGGAAGCTGGCAAGCGGCGGCGAGAGCAGTGGGATGGGCAGCTCCCCGTTGGCTATGTTGTTGGCGATGTCGTTGCCTATCGTCGTGCCCAGAGGCGGGCCGACCGCGGTCGCTACGGCGTCGCCTATGGTGGTGTTGAGGCCGACCGAGGTGTAGAACTGGCCCAGGTTCCCTGAGTAGATGCTGATCGGGGACGGGTCGCTGGGACTCGTGCCAGCGGAAGCGATGCAGACCACGTTCCCGGGGAAGGGTATGAGGTTGCACGCCGAAGTGATGAGCACGACATAGATGGCATCTGCGACGCTCCCCCAGTGGAGGTCCACCTCGGCCGACCCGGAGGTCAGCAGCCAGTGGACTATGGGTCCGAAGGAGATGTCGATGGGCGCCAGGGTGGCCGGGAGGTTGAGGTTGAAGGTCTGGCTCGCGCCGGACGAATCCCATTCGACTGGGAGCAGCTGGGACGTCGTCGCGCCGGTCACCTGGACCAGCGCGGCTGCGCCTCCGAGTCCAGGGAGAGACCCTGCGGGTGCCGGGGCGAGAGTGATGCTCGAGCCGATGGTGACAGACATGAGGTCGGGCCCGATGTTCAGCGAGCTGCCAGAGCCGGGTATCGTTATCGGGCTGTCCGCCCCCATCGGGGCGGTGAAAGTCGCGCC
Source organism: bacterium (assembly GCA_027310575.1). Taxonomy (GTDB): domain Archaea; phylum Thermoproteota; class Nitrososphaeria; order Nitrososphaerales; family Gagatemarchaeaceae; genus UBA183. Next base: position 13,827 of record DAIDAO010000006.1, read on the forward strand.
GCCGGACGCCACGGTGAAGGGAGCGTCGGTCGGGCAGCTGGTGCAGCCTGTGAACGACAGCGTCAGACCCTTCCCTGGACCAGACCCTGCGATGTTGAACAGGGCGCTTGAGCCGCCGGAGGTCGGGGTGTAAGTGACCGTGACCGGGAGGCTCCCGCCTGGCACCAGCAGGGACGGGTCGTAGCTGATGGACAGGTCAGCTCCGAGGTCGACCTTGATGTCGGCCGTTCCGACGAAGCCGAGGTTGTGGGAGAAGACGCATCCGCCGAGCGAGAAGTCGCAGACGTCTCCGGTCTGGAGGTTGATCGGTATGCTAGCGGTGAACCCCAGGTCGATGTGCTTCGTGATTGTGGCCGGGGTGGTCGCATGGACAGGATTGAGGGACGCGGCAGTGAGTCCAGTGAAGATGAACACAGCAATCAGAATTGACAGAAACTTTCGCGTCAAGTCTTTTCGGAAGCTGGCACAGTCCTGATGATTTAACGGGCCAGTAAACTGAGTTTCTGAACTGAGTTCAGTCGATGGGCTCCAATACTCCCGCGCGTATAGGGTATCTCATGAGGGCCGCGCTCGGAGTGCGGCGCGGCTTGTCCCACCTTGACTCGATCGGGGGCATCGTCGACTCGGGATCCCCGGTGACCAGCCCGGTGGCTGACCGGATCGCGCCGACTGCGGCGGCCCCCTTCACGGTCGTCCTGTAGATGGTGAGGCCTTCCGACTCGACGACCTCCAGGAGTTCCCTCCCGATGAGCATCTCGATGTACCTCTGTACGACCTTGAAGTTCAGGTTGGACCTGTAGACCAGGTTCGTCTTGGTGGTGCCCTCAGACGCTATCTCGAGGAGCTTCGCGATGATGTCGAACTTGCTCCTCCTCCCCCTCGTGATCTCTGTCAGTTTCGGACCCTGGAACCTTTCTAACCTTCCCAAGAGGAGACGGGTGTAACAATGCATATGACTCGGAAATAAGCGTTATGCATATTCTAATCCATGCATGGAGCCGGGGCCCTCCTCCCCCCTTCATCTGGATCTCGGGTCCCTGGAAGCGGACCTGGAGCCGCATGGCTCCAGGACCCAGGCTTCATCAAGGAAGGCATTGCAGACCCATCCGCGAGGATGGTCGGATGAAGCGCCTGGAGCCGATGTATTTCCGCTATAGATTCTCCGTTCAGGTCTAAATACTGACGTGGCTAAGAGGGAGCCGAGGTCCTCGACACGAAGCTGAACCAGCTTCTGGAGCAGGAAGGGCAGCCCTGCTCGTACTGCCTGGCGGTGTTCATGCTGCTCGAAGGCGGGGAGAGGCTGGCCCCCAAGGACAAGAGGGCGTACAGCCACCACCTGGTATGGGACCACGGCGCGAAACCGTACTTCATCGAGCCGTAGGGGCCGGGCCCCCTCCCTTGACGCACTTCGCGACTATCGCTCCCCCCAGCTGCATCTTGTGCAGCTTCGCGCTCCCGAGGTAGCGGGTGAGGAGCTCAGCGAGCTCAGAGTTGTGCAGGACGAGGTTGTAGGTGTCGAAGAGGGACCCGTAGCGGAGCCCTACCCTCCCGGTCGAGGCCAGGCCGATTATCGGTGGCATCACCCTGAGATACATCGCGACCGCGAGCGCGCGAAGGGCGTCGTCCGGCTTCCCGAGGTCGCAGAGCGCGAAGCGCCCCCCAGGCTTCAGCACCCTCGAAAGCTGCCCTAGGGCGACAGGCAGGTCGTGGGCGTCCCTCACGGCGAACCCGGAGACTGCGCCGTCGAAGACCCCCTCTCTGAAGGGGAGGTGCTCGAAGATGCCCTGCACTGCGTTCGGGAATCCCGACGCCCTGAGCATGGTCCTGGAAGCGTCCAGGAGGACCGGCTCTCCCCCGGCGCGGACGACCACCCTGGACATCGAACCGGGGCCGGCGCCCAGGTCGAGGATCAGGTCCCCCTTCTCCGCTGCGAACGAGACAGCCTCCAGGCGCATCCGCTTGTCCTGGTAAAGGGAGATCCTGCTAGAGGCCCGCTCGTACGAAGGGATGATCTCCTGCAGGGAGTTGACGACGTACGCCCACTTGTGCTGCAGGCCTGCCCTCCTGGGCTTCATGCTGGGTCGGGGCTTGACGGCCCCGATTAAGGTTGCCGAAGGACGGGCCGTCCGCAGGGATAGGTCGTTCTGGTGGGAAGAAATATACCATCGCGTGGAGCGTGCGATGGGAGTGTCTCAGCAGCCCGACAGGATGCTCAAGGTGGGGTTCATACTCGTCACGGTCGCGCTTCTCGTCGTCTCGGCGTGGGCAGTGACATACTACGACTCGTCGAGCAGCGAGCTCGCGGTGAAGAATCAGGAGGTGCTCCGTCTCCACGCCATAGCCTTGGCGGAGAACATCACTGTCCTGCAGCTGCAGATGCAGATCGTCTCGATCGGGGCGAACGTCTCCATCCTCAACCAGAGGATAGTCACCCTCCTCCAGGAGCGGGCCGCCTCGAACGTGCTGATCGCGAACCTGACAGGCCAGGTCCAGGCGCTGAAGAACCAGTCCGCATGGCTGAGCCTCGAGCTGGCGGCCGTGGAGGACATCGGGAAGCTCTCCGTCTCGGTCCTCGTCGCCAATGATACGATCACCCTCCCCACGAACTCCAGCATAGCGATAACGAGCCAGGCGAACAGCCACAACGGCACCCTGGCGTTCCTCTCGCCTGCGGGATGCCCGATCTCTGGCCAGACCGTCCAGTCGACCAGCTCCCAGTACGTCCTGCACATCCAGTTCAGCCCTGGCGCGAGCCTCTCAAGGTCGAGCTACTACACCGTGGGGAGCGTCCCGTTCTCGGTCTACTATGACGACGTCGGCTCGTCGCCTGTGGAGTGCACGTTCTCGCTGTTGTACGTCCAGCCCTGAGCCGTAGGTCTGGCCACGTGAGGGGGCTACTCAGATCATAGGTGAATAGTTATATTAGAATTGACAGTAGCCAGCAGTACTTGGGAAGGAAAGTCCAGGTAATCCGGGCCGTCGTATCCCTGGTCTTCTCCGTGCTTGTCATCCTCTTCCTCTACGGCTACCTGACGAAGGACAACAGCATCACGGGCAAGGCGCTCGAGATCCTGAGCTGACCCCTCTGCCCCATGCGCTGGCGACGGCCGTCTGCTGATGGGGCATCCTAAGCCAGCTGGTCGAACCTTTTCATCACGTTTGCAACGTTGTTTGCAACGTCTGAGGCGGTGATGTGTAACCCGAGCTGCTTCGCGGCCTCGTTCCCCGCAGCCCCGTTGACGAAAGCAGCCGCGCAGGCAGCCTCGAATGGCGGGACCTTCTTCGCCATGAGCCCCGCGGTTATCCCAGTGAGCACATCCCCGGTCCCCCCCACGGTCATCGCGGGGGAGTGGGTGTCGTTTGTCGCCGTCCTCTCCCCGTCGGATATCACGTCCGTCGGCCCCTTCAGGAGGACGGTCACCCCGACCTTCCTGGCGTGTTCCGTGACCGCTGCAATCCTCCCGTCCAGGTCGTCTGGGAGGCGCTCCCCGAAGAGCCGCTCGAACTCCCCCGCGTGCGGGGTGACGACTGCGTTGGCCTTGCGGAGCGACGGGAGGATCTGAGGCCGCAGCGCGTCGGCATCCACGACAAGCCCCCTCCCGTCCCCCTTCATCTGGTTCAGCGCCTGTACGAGGGATTCCGGCTTCTGCGGGCCGAGCCCGGGCCCGACTGCGAAGACGTCCACGCGCTGCACCCAGGACATGAGCTTCGACACGTTCCCCCTCGTCAGCTTCGAGTCCGGGAGAGGCACCACTATGAAGTCAGGCGAGAGGGACCTCACCGCAGTCGCGATCGTGGCCGGGACTGCGATGAACACGAGGTCGACCCCCGACCTCATCGCCCCGGTCGCGCAGAGGAATGGCGCCCCGTGATAGAGCCTGCTCCCCCCCACTACGCAGACTGTCCCATTGTCCCGCTTGTGCGCGTCCTTCCTGCGGGCGGGGATTGCCCCTGAGACGAAGCTCGCGTCGACCGCTGTTGGGTCCGAGTCCCTCACCTAGTAGTTGTAGCGCCTCTGCTTCTGCTCGAGGGTGACCAGCGACTCGATGGGGCAGGTGAGCCCCAGCCTGCTCTTCAGCCTGGGCATCGACTGGTCGACGGAAGCTATCGCGAACACCCCGACGATCTTCGCCTTCGCCTTCTCGGCTATCCGGGTCAGCGCCTCGATCGTGGTCCCAGACCTCACCATGTCGTCGACTATCAGGAGGTGCTCCCCCTTCTTTATCGCGGTCTTCGGGAGGTAGAGGTACTTCACAGTCGACGGGGAGTAGACCGCCTTCTGCTCGACGAACTCCTCGACCCCGAGGTCCCTCTCGGCCCTGACGACGGCGAGGTTGACGTTGAACTCCCCCGCGACCTCGGCCGCCAGCGGGACGCCGTCCACCTCCATAGTGAC
>DAIDAO010000007.1 GCA_027310575.1 bacterium
GTTCTGCTCCCTCGGGATCCACTCGAACCTGATCGAGCCGAACTCCTTCATCAGGTCCCTGACCTCCTTCATCTTGCCCACGTACATGCCGCCCTTGACCTTCCACCCCTGCGCCATCTGCCCCACGAGGAGCTGCGAGTCAGAGCGTATCAGCACGTCCCCCTCAATGCCGAGGGACTTCAGCCGCCGGAGTGCTTCTGCCAGGGCCGTGTATTCGGCGTAGTTGCTGGTGACGTCCCGCCCCGCCAGTCCCGAGCCCTCCGCGAGGCGTTTCGCGCCGTCGTAGATCGCGAACCCGTACGTCCCTGTGCCCGGATTCCGAGGTTGGGCTAGGCCGTCGATGTAGACAGTCACAGTCAAGAGAAGGACGCTCCTTCAGAACCACGGTGCCTGGAGCCTGCTTATCTGGGACGAGACCTTGTCGACGTAGTCGTTCATCCGCGCCAGCATCGTCTTCGCAGTGATGAAGCCGATCACGCTCCCTCCGTCCTTCACGAGAAGCCGCCTCACCCCCTTCTCGGTCATGAGCTGCGAGACTGCCGATAGCGGCGCCCCGGCGTCGATGCTCAGGAGCTCGGACGACATGACCTCGGCCATGGTCACCTTCTGCGGGTCCCACCCTTCAGCCACCACCTTGGAGACTATGTCCCACTCCGTGACTATGCCCTGCGGCTCGTTCGTGGTCCCTACGACCGCGAACCCGTGCCTGGTGTTCTTCATCGCCTTCGCCCCCTCGAGCACGGTGCTGCTGGCGGACAGGGTGAGGAACTCCTTCTCGACAATGTCCCTGGCGTAGAGAACCATCACGCGATTGTCACTCCAGACTCAATTAATCCTTTCTATCTCGTGTCCTGCCAACTCGGCCCCATCCGGAGGGGGGGTCCTGCGCCTTCCCTCATCGCCCTGGAGGCGGCGGGGGCGAAAAGGATACGAAATTAAGCGCCCCAGCTGAACGCCGAGGGGTGCCGCGGCTCCTCACGTCAGGGCTCCTGGTCTTCCTGGTCGTGTTCGTCGCCTTCGAGCTGAGCATCAACGCGGTCTGGGCGACCGACCACGCGACCTCCTTCGTCCAGCTCGACTACGCGCTCTGGCACGACCACTCCTTCGCCCTTACCTCGGCCACAAGCGTGCCTCCGTGGAGCGTCGACGACTTCCTCTACAAGGGCCAGAACTACTCGGCGCTGGCGCCTGGCGCAGCCTTCCTCGCCCTCCCATTCACGGGCCTGGGGTTCACGATCGCGGGCGGGTACACGGCCTACGGGCCGGTCCTGCTCCTGTCCGAGACCTTCGTCGCGCTCACAGGCGCTGTCTCTGCCTACCTGGTCTACGCCATCGCCTCGCTCTACTTCCGCCGCTCCACCTCGGTCTTCCTCGGGTTTGCGTTCGCGTTTTCGACCATCCTGTGGCCGATGGCGACGTACTTCTTCCAGAGCGACGTGTCCGCGATGTTCGTCCTGATGGCGGCGTTCCTAGGGATCAGGGCGGCGCGCACCGGCGGGCGTGCGCTCTGGCTCGCGTCCCTGTCCGGGCTTGCGGCCGGAGCCGCCTTCACGGTCGACTACGTGAACGGGGTCCTCCTCCCCATAATGGTCGCGTTCCTCCTCCTCGCGAGGGGGGGCCCGAAGGCTCCTAGGGCTGTTCGCGCTGGTGCATTTGTGGTAGGCTCCCTCCCCGGGCTAGCAGCCATCGCCCTCTACAACTACGCGATATTCGGGAGCCCGTTCGTGAGCACGGAGCAGAGCTACCTGCACTCGTCGTCTCTGCTGGGCTCGTTCTCCACGTCGCTTCCGTTCGGGCTGACCCTGGACCTCGTGAGCCCCGCGAGGGGGCTCCTTGTCTTCGCTCCCATCCTTGTCCTCGGGCTCGCGGGGTTTGTGGATGCTCTCAGGGGGAGGAGGGGGGTCGCGCGCGAAACGCTCCTCTTCCTCGCAATCTTCCTCGGGATACTCCTCCCGTACGCTATGTGGTACGATCCGTACGGGGGGCTCTCGTTCGGTCCGAGGTTCCTAGTCGCCGCCATCCCGTTCCTCCTCCTCCCCGCGGGCTTCGTGGTCGAGAGGCTGTATCGGTGGAAGGCTCTGCCCGTCCTGTTGCTTTACGTCGCAGGAGCGGTGATGAACGGAATGGCGGCAGTGGTGAGCGCGATCCCTTTTACGTCCGGCTTCGCCGACTCCCCGTTCCTCTCGGTGGTGCTCCCCAGCTTCCTCAGGGGGAACCTCGACACCGCGTGGGGGACAGGCTCGGCCTACGCCCTGCTCTGGGGGAGTCTCCTGATCGCGGCCCTCGGGGTCGCGGTGCCGATCGCATGGTTCGGCCTCGCCCGGATGAGGGAACGTGGACAGCCAGAGCCGACCCTGCCAAGAATCGACGCAAAATGAAAAAACGGAGCGGCCGTTGATAAAGACGAGCCGCCAGTCAGAATTAGGGCTCTTGGGGAGCCTTACATTCCTTCGCTTTCGCTTGTGGAGGCCTGACCTTCGGTGCCAGACATGCCCTCGGCTCCGCCAACGACCGCGCCGGTGGCGAACCTGTTGGCTACCTGGGTCACCTTGACCTTGCCCTGCCAGCCCTGCTTGGCGCCAGCCACGAAGATGACGAAACCGTCGATCTTCGCTATGCCGTCACCGCGCCTGCTGATCTCGGAAATGGTAACGTCGTACTCCTTTCCGACCTCAACTGGCTTTGGCTTAAAGGACCTGAAGCCGCCGCTTCCGCCGCTGCTCCGCCCGTAGCCTCCTCGTCCGAAACTCGTCTTTTCACATCCTAGCAGTTCGGTACCGCTGAAAACTCGCCTTCCGTTTCGAGTTATTAAGTGTGGCGTTCGGAGGTTCTGTCAAGTCTTCGGGATTCCTCCTTCTTTCGTCTCTCTGTCAAGCGTCGGGACTCGGCTCGGCTTGAGTTCGTCTAAAATACCGACTTTCGAAGTATCTTGGGTCGGGACATGACCTGACTTTGACGCTTGCTGAATTATCGTTAGCCATCGGTTCTCTCCTTCTACGGCTATTCCGCAGGCCTCGGCGGGAGTCCGTCCGTCTAAGGCTTCGTGTGGTCGGATGTAGTTGTGGAAGAGACGGTATCCTGCTAGAATTGGACTATCAGCGCTCTTGAGGCCCCTGAAGTTCTGCTCCCTGTCCCTGATTTCCCCGTTTAGGCGCTCCATCTTGTTGTTGTGGACTCTGCCCTTGAACGTGATGTCCTTGACGTGGATGGGCGCGTCAGTCCCGTTCCTGAACACGAACTCCTTCTTCCAAGCCTGATGATACGACTTCAGGCCGTCCGTGATGAGCAGGCTCGGCCTCTTCCCTGCTACCTCGGCGCTCTTGTGGAAGAGGCTCCGCGCGTCGTGGCGCTCCTTCGAGTCCGCGACCTCTTGGGCAATCAGAAAGCGGGTCTGGTCGTCCATCATGGCGAAGAGATACTTCAGGTTCCCACGAATCTTCACATACAGTTCGTCGGCCCTCCAAGTCGAGGAGAGGTTAGGCTGAATCTGGTCGAGATACCCTTGCATCAGTCCGACGTATTTCTGAATCCAGTTCCAGACGGTCTGATGGGAGATTTCGACCCCCTGAAGCCTGAGGAACCTCTGGACGTTCCGAAGGCTCTCCCCCGTGAAGTAGAGTTGTAGCGCCTGAGTTATCGCTTCGGGCGTGGCCTTCATGCGCTCGAAGCCGAGGTTCTTGGTGAACCTCCTCCCGCACGACTTGCAGAGGAACCTCTGGATTTCGCCGTTCTGGTTGTGCCTGACCCCCCTCCGGATGATGTCGCTTGAGGCGCAGTATAGGCAGGTCTGAACCCCGACAGGCTCTATCTTGACCTGTCTCTCGACAGTCTGTCTCAGAGCGTGCGAGAGTTCGACCGCGAAGATGTGCTTGCACTTGAACTCGGCATGGTAGCGGTGGCCTTCGGAGAGCGTCAAGCCCGCTCGGAACTGGAAGTCTGGGCAGGAGCACCGGAGGCCTCTCTCGGTCGCATAGACCTGATACCACTCGCCAGTCCTCTGGGAGCGAACCTGATACTCGGAGTCGCTGACCCGCCGGACGGCCCCTTCGACCTGAGCGAGTTGGTTCCCTCTCACGGCCCGCGCCTCCAAGAGTTTGGTTCTGGTGTCCATCTTACGCCATCTAATACCATCCTATGCCACCAAAGCGTTATAAACCTTCTTATGCCATCTAATGCGGGCATGGGAGGTGAGCGAATGGGACACAAGGTGAGCATCGGTCTGACGGTTGAGCGAACTCCTAAGATAACAGTCGCCATGACCAAGGAGATGATGGAGGGGCTGGAGGAGGAGCGCAAAGCGAGGAGAATCGCTACCATCCCCGAAGTCGTCAGAATCATCGTGAGCGAATACTTCAAGGCGAAAGCATAGCCGTTGAAGTTCACCAGAGTCAGATACCTACTCCCGCCGAAATATCGATTGGCTGGCGCGGTCATCGCGATTTGGGTGGCGTTGTTCTTCATCGGGACGGTCATTGACATCACTACATGGGTTGAGTTTGTTACGTTCATGGTTGGGTTCGTCATCTCCGACCTAATCTACGACTGGGTGATGAAGAAACGCGACCCTCGAACGATGACGGATATGTTCCTAAACTACTTCGTTGCGGTATTAGGGGGGTCGTTAGTCGCCGAATACGCCTCAAGTTCTTCGGTCTCGACCCTTCAATTGTTCTACACCACGCTCTACTACTTCTTTCCTTCCCTTTCCTTTCAGGAGAGGGCTGACATGGTGGTTGCGATTGGCACGACGATTGAGGTAGTTCTTGGGTTTGGAGCGAGTTGGAGGATTCTATCAACCGAACGAAGGCTAAGAAAGAGGCTCCCCCCACGCTGAATATCGTAATGCCAAGGGTTGTGCCGTAGGGGACTCCAAAGGAAGCACCGAGGATTATCCCTGCAACGAGACCCAGACACCAACCGCATAGTATTCCAAGAAAGCCTCCTGCCTCTCTTCGGAGTTCCTCATCTGGCGCCTTCATTACCAATGCCTGAACCTCCTGACCCAAGGAGCGTAGGCGTTCGACAGCCTCCGCTTCTTTGACTTGCGAACCATTCAGAGAATCGCCTCCTGTTGAGGGGCGAACCCGTCAACCTCAAATCGTCCAAGACACTCGCGTTGCCCTGATGAACGCGTGGCTCCGAATCTTCGAGGCGTATGGGCTGGCTTGGCTAATTGCCGCGCTTTGGCTCCTGATTTCGGTCTATGTGGTTGCGAACCAGAACGGAGCCGCCACGGGAAACTACTCGGCCACGATGAACACCAATCTTGCCGGGGAGAACGGGCTTGAGACCGCCCTCCTAGTTGTTGGCGCTCCTGCCGCGTTTGTGGCGCTCGGACACCACGCTTGGACTCTCGTGAGGCCACTATACGAAGGATGGCGTAAGCGGCGAGCAGAGCGATTGAGCCGAGAGCAAGAGCAAGGCCAACCGTAAGCCCGACATCGAGCGAAGGGGTCTGAGTCCCGACGCTTGACAGAGAGACGAATGAGGAGGAGAACCCGCTAACTTGACAGAACCCGTTCGGAGGCTCTGTCAAATCTTAGGGTTCCCCCCTTCATCTAGAGCGTGAGCAGGCGTAGGGACTCTCGTCATCATACACGACATGACTCTGGCCGCTCCTCGCAGACCCTGCTTCTTGTGTGGAGGCGTCCTATCAGTACTGCTGTTCAGCTATGGCCACAAAAAACCGAGGGAGGGAGGCCTGAGCCTCCCGCGATGTCTAGGTCAGTGCGGTGACGAGGTTCGAGACGTTCGGGGTCCCCCAGCCTGACGCGAAGTCGTAGCCGGAGGCCGCTGTGAACCCTACGGGGGTACCGACGAGCTGGTTGTTGCCGACAGCGATGTCGTGGAAGTCGGTGGAGTAGCCTGCGGACTCTGCGATGGAATAGATGGTGGGGTTGGCGAACCCGAGCGGGCCGAGGCCGTTGTTGGCTCTCGCCTCGTTCGCGAGCGCGAATATGGCCGCCCACTGTGGCGAGCCTGCGCTGGTCCCTCCTACGAAGAACCAGATCGGCGCTCCAAGGAACGAGGTGAAGACAAGGACTCCGCCGTCGACCGCAGCGTTGTACGAGACGTCGGGGGTCGTCCTTGCGCAGGTGGGGTTGAGGGCCGCGTACGACCCGGTGCAGACCGAGAAGGTAGTGTTGTTCTGGTAGCTCGGCGCGCTGAACAGGAGGCTGGGCGCCCCGCCGCCGGCTGCGCCGAAGGTGGGCTCGTTCCAGACCTGTTCCCCGCCGTATCCTACTGGTGTGCATGACGGCGTCGAGATCGGTCTGCTGACTGTGCATGGCGCGGAGAAGGTGGCTAGGCCAGCCGTGCATGTCCCTGAAGTGCAGTTGGTCAGGGTCCCTTCGGGGAAGTACGGGTTACCCATAGTCCCGCCGACCGAGGTCACCAGAGGGTCGGATGACGGGAACAGGGCGTTGGCTGTGGATATCCCGTTGGTCGCGCCGAAGTCGCCCGCGGAAGCGAGCACGGTCCACCCGCTCGCAGCCGCCAGCTTGTAGTTGACTTCTGCCTGCATGATCTGGGCGTTGTTCGCAGTGACCGCGTATTCTGGGATGCCGAAGCTCTGTGACATGATCGCGCCTGGGAACATGGGGATCACAGTGCTTTCGGCCACGTTGATCGCGTTCCCTGCCGGGGACGACGCCACGTCCAGCACTATGTTGGCGCCTGGCGCCATTGCGTGCGCGTACTCTACGTCAAGAGAGGTCTCGATCGCCCATCCTGTCTCGTCCAGGAAGGTGTTGTTGGGGTTGTAGGCAGGGCACCCTCCGGACCCGCAGATGATGGTGAACGACGGCGGCGCTGGGATCCCCCAGTGGCTGTCGAATACTGCGAGGTCGTTGGCTATCGTGGGGCTGCCGAAGGCGTCCACTATGACTATCGTCTGTCCTGACCCGTCGAGGGTGGTGGGGAAGTTATAGGCCGTCCTTATGAAGTCAGGGGAATAGCAGGTCAGGTTGTTCCCAGTGCTGGTCTTGCAGAGCGGGATCCCCTGGGGCGAAACGACGCTTGGCGACGCCTGGGTGAACGCTACCTGCGGCCGGTAGTAGAACGTCGAGTTCGACGCGGTGCTGGTCAGCGCCGCGGGTGCGAAGGCAAGTAGAGAGGTGAATAGCAAAGCTATGGCTATCGTGGTATTCTTCATCATTCGAATACAGCCAGAATCGATATTTATCCTTCCCTGTAAGAAGGTTCTGTGGGGGCTGCTCTCAAGGAGGATTGATAAACCGGCCGAAGGGGGCTCCATTCATGCCCCGCGAGCTGAAGTCCAAGGAAGAGTTCGAGAAGCTGCTCGAGTCCGCCACAGAGGTCAGGGTCTCACGCCACGGGGACGAGGCCAAGGTTAAGCTCAGGACCAGGGACTTCCTCTACACCTTCAAGACTACTTCAGAGGATGCAGACTCCCTGGTCAAGGGGACGAAGGCCCCTGTAGTGGAGCTCTAGACCAGATAGCGCACTATCACGAGCACGCCCAGCAGCATGGGTATCGGGAGCCCTGGGAGGAGCCTCCGCTTCGAGAGCAGGAAGAGCGTTATCACCATCCCTACTTCTATCGCCAGGATCGTGAGAAGGGCCGGGAGTATCCCGAACTTGGCGTAGAACTGGGAGAACGCGAGCGACGGGAGGAGGGTGTAGAAGACGACGTCCCCGAGGCCCAGGGTGAACTCCCCGGCCTTGATCGACATGCCCACTAGCGCGATGTTCGGGTTGGTCCCAATGAGCGACTTCAGGGGCCCCTTGAAGACCGCGTAGACGTCGTAGACAGCGAATGCGATGGGGAGGGCGAGCGCGGTCCAGGGCGAGAGGGTCTCAGCGAAGAAGCTCCCCACCTCGGCGCCGACGAAGGCGAGCACCACGGTCCCGAGAAGGATGTTGTTCTTCACGAATATGATGTACGCGAGGACCGCCACCAGCACAGCAGGCACGCCGAACGCGAACGGCAGCTCGAGCGCGGGCGGGAGGTAGTCGACAGCGAACACGTCCGCAGTCACCATCGTCAGGATGTAGGCCGAGAACGCCACCGAGCCGAATATCAGCACCTTGAACGAGAGGACCATCCTCCTCTTCAGGAGCCAGACCAGCATGACAGTGAGTACGAACGCGAAGGCGACCAGGAGTATCGCGTTGAAGGCCGAGCCCACAGGGGAGGTCCCTGCTGGCGCGTAGCTCGGGCCCGTGGTGTCGACTATGGTCTGGTAGAGCGGGAGGTTCAGGTTAGTTATCCCGAGTGCCAGGGCCTGTATCGCCAGGACGATGGCGGCTGCGACGACCAGGTTGCGCGGCGTCACCCGCTTGCTCGCAGGGGCCGGCGGCTGTTCGCTCAATCAGATCTCCTTTCCGTCCAGTCGCTACTTAGCTATACCGTGAACTCTTGGCCCGGCATCGCGGCCGTGGCCTCGACCCCCATCCCTGAGTGGAGCTCCTCCGCCAGGGCCAGGCACGACTCCTCTTCCCCGTGGACTGTGAGGAACTTCGGGCTCCCCCCGACCCCCTTGAGGTCGCTGAGGAGGGACGACCTGCCGCTGTGAGACGAGAAGTCGAAGCGCCTCACCTCCGCCTTGACCTTCGTCGGCTTCCCCCTGTAGATCGTCAGCCCCTTCTCAATGAGCGTCCGTCCCGGCGTCCCTGGCACCTGGAAGCTCACGATCGCTACCCCGTTCTTCTCACCCATAGAGAGGTGCTCGTTGTAGAATATCGACGACCCTCCGACGAGCATCCCTGCCGGGGATATGATCACGCCCGGCTTCTTGACCAGGCGCCTCCTCTGCGTCCAGCTCGTCACCTCTTCGATGCTTTCGAGCATCCTTCTCAGCGCTGTCGGGTCCCGCAGGTACTCCTGGTACCTCAGCAGTATCCCGTTCACCTTGAGCGCCATCCCGTCCATGGCTATCGGGTGCCTGAAGCCGTTCTTCACTAGCGTCATCGCGATCTCCTGCGCCCTCCCCACAGAGAACGCCGGGACGAGGAGTACCCCTCCCCTTTCGACGACCGCCCTCGCGAAGTCAGTCAGCTCGGACTCGGCCTTCGCCCTCCCGGGGTGGTCTGCGGTCGCGTACGTGCTCTCCGTTATCACCATGTCCGCCTCCCCCAGGTTCTTCCAGGACCCTGCGAGGAGGTTCGTCTCGTCCCCGTTGATGTCCCCAGTGTAGAGGAGCCTCTTGTTCCCCGCCTCCACCGCTATGATCGCCGAGCCCGGTATGTGGCCTGCGTCGTAGAACTGGATGTTGAAGTCCCCGACCTGGAACGGCTCCATGTAGCCGTGGTTGACCGTGTTCGAGTTCATGGCCATGAGGTCGAGGAACTCGAAGGGGAGGTACTGCCCCGAGATCTTGATGAAGTCCTGGATGAGCAGGTTCGATAGCTCGGAGGTGACAGGGGTGGCGTGGAGCTTCATGCTCCCGCTGAGGAAGTGTAGCGGCGCGGCCCCCGAGTGGTCGAGGTGGGCGTGGCTCAGGATGATCGCCTTGATGTCCTTCGGGGGGACGTGCATCGGGAACCCGGGCACCTTCGTGGTCATTGCGCCGTAGTCGAGCAGGATCTTGCTGTCTTTGTGCGAGACAAGAAACGCGGAGCGGCCGACCTGCCTGGCGGCTCCCAGTACCTTTACTTCCAACGAATCGTAAACTCTTGAAATTCCGCGATTTTCTCTCTAGTTAAGCCTTTCTCCGCGTGAACTGAATTCGCTTATATCGCCGTCTCCGGCTGAGTCGTCCGTTGAGGTTTTCTCGGCGAGCTTCCGCTCTGTCCGCTGTCGGCCTCCTTGCGCTCTTCGTCATCTCAGCCCTCCCGCAGTCCCCTGTCGCAAAGGCGGCGACTGCCCAGTCCGCGTCCGCCCCGACCTTCACCCCCGAGTACCTGATCCTGGGGCAGCTCAGAGGGACGACGGTCGACCAGTCCCAGAGGCCCCGGTCGGCGACGATAACCGGGAGCTACCAGTTCGCGTTCACCTACTACGGCGCGGGGGAGCTGCAGAGCGCGTACGGCGCGTCTTCTCTCATCTCAGCAGGCTACGACGGGAGGGGGAAGACGATTGCTGTCATCGACGCCTACGGGGACCCCACGATCTACGAGGACCTTGCGACCTTCGACAGGCTGTTCGGGCTCCCCCCGGTCAACCTGACAGTGATCCCGGTCGGCCCATATGAGCCGCGGCTCGGGATAACGTACGGCTGGGACGCAGAGACAGCGCTCGACGTGGAGGCAGCGCACGCGATGGCCCCGTACGCCAAGATCAACCTCGTCGTGGCTGCAAACGCGAGCAACGCGCTCTTCGAGGCTGTCAAGCTCGTCGTCGAGCAGCGCCTGGGGGACGTCGTCACCATGAGCTGGGGGCTCGGCGAGAACTCCTTCGGGGAGTCCGGGTGGTCGGCTGCGGGCTTCCTGAACTACCCCTACGTCGAGTACTGGTTCCAGCGCGGCGCAGCGGAGGGGATGACGTTCTTCGCATCCTCCGGGGACAACGGCGCGTTCGGCGGGACCACGACCGTCACCGCGACCTATCCGGCTTCCTCCCCATTCGTGACAGGCGTGGGGGGCACGACCCTCTTCCTGACCCCGCAGAGCGGGCCGTATTCGATCTTCAACGCTAGCGCGACCTATGAAGGGGAGGCTGCGTGGAGCGTGTCCCCACAGTACGTGGGTCCGCAGGGGGTGAGCTCAGGGGGAGGTTATAGCGACCTGTTCGCCCAGCCCTACTACCAGGCCGGCGCGGTCAACTCGAAGGTGAGGGCGTCCCCCGATGTCGCAGCTGTCGCGAACCCGTACACAGGGATGGTGGTAGTGCTCGAAGGAGGGTACTACGCCATCGGCGGGACCAGCCTTTCGTCCCCGCTCTGGGCCGGGATGGCCGCGCTCATCGACCAGTACGCAGGCAGGAACCTCGGCCTGCTGAACCCGTACCTTTACTCAGTCTATGGGAACAGCACCGCCTATGCGAGGGACTTCCACCAGGTCACGAGCGGGTACAACGGCGCCTACCAAGCCGGACCGGGCTACAACCTGGTCACAGGGATCGGGTCCCCGAACCTCCCGCTCCTTGCCGCTGACATAAAGTCCCAGGCGCAGGGGCTGACGGTCGACGTCAGCACGAGCATGGGCTCGAGCTCCACTGCCCCCACCCAGTACAGGTTCGGCGAGAGCTTCTCCATCTCCGCAGCGGTGACGACCCCTCAGGGCTCGACCGTAGGCACCGGCAGCTTCGCAGCCAAGATAGAGGGCCCGGGCGGGGCCATAGCCACAGTCCCGCTGACGTACTCGGCCGGGTCGTGGACGGGTACGTACGCGATCCCCGGCACCGCGCCCCCAGGCCAGTGGTCGATAACCGTCTCGGGCTCGTCGGGCGGAATCTCGGGCTACGGTGCCGCAGAGGTGAACGTGGGGGACAGCCTAGGGATACTGGGCCCGGTCCCATACCCCTACGGGTCGCCTATCGAGCCCGGGGTCCCCTTCACGATACAGGCTGTCGCCTCCACCCCAGGCGGCACGCCCATCAACAACGCCACGCTCACTGCCGAGCTGGTCTACGGGGGGACGACCTACCGCTCTGTCACGCTGCTCCACCAGGGGAACGGGTTCTACGTCGGGCAAGCGTCGCTCTCCACGAACGACCCCCAGGGGTCCTACGAGCTGGTGATCTCGGGCCCGCAGACAGGGAGCGTCTACTCCTACCTCTACGTCGGGGAGGCGATCACTGGCGTTATGATAACCCCCAACGACGAGGCGATCCCGTCGGCCTCCCCGGGGCAGCAGGTCACCCTTCTCGCCAGGGCCGAGACCGCCGGCGGGAACGGGCTCTTCACCTCGAACGTGACCGCGAAGATCCTCACCCTCTCCGGGAGCGTGATGGCCTCGGTGAAGCTGAGGCCTGCGCCGAACAGCGTGCAGTTCGGCGTCTTCAACTTCTTCGGGTACCAGCAGGCCAACTTCACCATCCCGAGCAACCTGACCGCAGGCTTCTACCAGCTGCAGTTCCTGTCTTCGTACCAGCCCAACGCCTCGGCAGGGGCGCAGCAGGGCAAATTCACTACCGGGTTCTACGTGGGAGGCCCGACCCTCTCCTACGCCATCTCGGCCACGACCACGGTCTTCGAGGGGCAGTACCTGACCGCGGTCGCGAAGATAACCGACTCGACTGGCGCGCCCGTGACCTCCGGGGTCTTCCTGGCGACGTTCATCCCGTCGGGGTACGTGTACGAGTCCTATCTCACCGACATCTACGGATACACCTCTGTCCCGATGTACTACGACCCGTCTCTCGGGGGCTGGGCTGCCGAGTACCAGATACCGTCCGTCCTGACGTCACCCAACTCGTTCGTCGGGAACCTCCCGTCTCTCCCGTCGGGCCCCTGGACGGTGTTCGTCAGCGGGCAGTCCGCGGACGCGACCAACGTCGTGCCTTCGAGCATCTACGTGAACGTCCTCCCATACACGTACTACACTGAGCCGCTGCTCACGCCCACGAGCGTGCAGAAGGCCCCCCTGGTCACCTCGAACGGGACGGGGTACTCCCTATCCAACATCGCAGCCGACTCCCTGGCGATAAGGGGGCTGGACATCACGCTGATCGGCGTCACGATCGGGAACCTCACGCTCGACGGCTCCACCGTGCGGCTCGTAGACTCCAAGGTGGGCTCGATCACTGCCACAAACTCCACCCTCACGCTCGTCCAGGGGACGAAGGTCGGTGGCCTGTCTCTGTATTCGACGAAGGCGACCGTCTCTGACTCGTCCTACCTCAGGGTGACTCCGTCCCTGCCGACGATGACCGTGTCCGGGCTCTCTCAGCCGCTCGGGGGGAGCGCCACGTTCACTGTAAGCGTGGCCGGGGAGCAGCTCACGAACGCTTCGCTGGCTGGCTCGATAGACGGCTCCCCTGTCGCGCTCTCCGTCACCGCCTCCTCGTCTGGCCTCACCGCCAAGGGGACTGTCGACGCCGCATCACTCGGCGACGGGGTCCATGTGCTCACGCTCACCGCGACTCAGTCCGACGGGCTCTCGTCGACGCTGACCACGTACTTCAGCGTCAGCACAGCCAGTTCAGCGATCGCCACACTGAGCAGCCTCATGTACGTCCTGGTCGCGGTCGCGCTGATCGCGCTCGGGGTGTCTCTCCTAGCGCTCTGGAGGAGGCCGAAGGCTTACGCCCCTCCTCTCCCCCCTCAGGTTTAAGTCCGGATTGAACTCTGCCGAGCCGCGAACTTGAAGATCATTCCACAGAGCGCGAGGCTCGATGGGACTTCGCTGATCGCTGGGTTCCACGGCATCGGCGCCACGGGCTACTGGACGGTGAAGTTCCTCGTAACCGAACTGAAGGCGCAGAGGAGGCTCTTCATTGACTACGAGCACGCCCCTGCGGTCTCGTCCCAGCTAGAAGGGAGGATAGCGACCCCGTACGAAGTCTTCGTCGCTGGGAACCTCTCACTCTTGAAGGCGGAGGTCTCCCCCGCCAGGGAGAAGGAGGCGGAGTTCTACAGGCAGCTCGGAGACTGGATCATGTCGTCCGGGGTGAAGGAGGTCGCCCTCGTCGGGGGCCTCGACGAGTCCCTGAGGAGCGACGACAGCAGATACAAGGTGGCCATGACCAGCGCCTTCGTCTCTCTGGGGGGCCTCCCGTCCGAGCCCCTCTTCGAAGAGGACAGGATGATAGTGGGCCCGGTCGCTTCGCTCCTCAACACGTTCGAGATGAACTCGTTCCCTGCGCTGGCTGTGCTCGCATACTCCAACACCGAGAGGGTGGACCCGCGCGCTGCCGCGAGCGCTGTCGAGTTCCTGTCCAGGCGGTACGGGTTCACAGCGAACACCGCGCCCCTGATCAAGGGGGCCGAGGTCATCGAGAGCGAGCTGAAGATGATCGAGGAGAAGGAGAAGCGCCCCGCCGGGTCCGTCTACTCCTGACGCGCCTCCGCTCCCCCTGCACGAGCACCCGCCTGTACCCGAGCTCCTTCAGAGCCCTCTTCGGCTCGACTGGGGTCTCTGGCCGGACGAGCGACGCTTCGGTCTGGCTGAAAGGATAGTGGAACTCCAGCTCCGAGGGGTAGAGCCCGAGGATCGGGTGGACCCTGTACGCGTCCGCGTCCTTCCGCCCCACTGCGCTCTTTCCGCGCTTCGTGCCCTCCGAGTCAAGGACGACGGCGTCGCCCGAAGACCTGCGCATCGCCCCCGACAGTCTCGCCGCAGCTGTCCTAAGCTCCGGGCGCGCCAGGTCCATCGTGCTCCGGACGAAGAGCCCCCGCTCCTTGACGGCCGGGGTCCCGGCTGCGAGCTCGTCCGAGTGCTTCGCGAGCTCGACGAACGCTTCCCTGAGCCTGGGGTGCGCCATGGACCTCTCCTCGACCAGGTCCCAGAGCCTCCCCTCGGATATCGCCTCCTTGCAAGCCTCGAGCTCCTCCCTCAGGACGAAGAGGTTGTGGACCGAGAGCCGCCTCGTCCTCTCCGTGTGGTCAAGCTCAAGGAGCTCCTTCAGGCTCGTCCTGGTGCAGACCGGGCAGCTGCAGGGCAGGTACTTCATCGCCTTCAGGGTCGCAACCCCGCCCCTGGTCATGTACCGCCCTGTCCTCGCGAACAGGACGTAGCTCGCGGAGTCGAAGGTGTCGCAGCCGAGCGCGACGGCAAGGGACATCGTCAGCGGGTGCCCAGCGCCGAACAGGTGGAGCGGGACCGAGTAGGGGATCCCCTTCCGCGCTGCAGCGATCATCTTCACGAGGTCGGCGAACATGTAGTTCTCCATCACCTGGACCGGGCTCCCTAGGGCGAGGAACCCGAACCCGGCCTCCACCAACGAGGAGGCCGACCTCCGCACAAAGTCAGAGTATAGCCCGCCCTGTATCGGGCCTACCCAGACGGTCTCCCTGCCCGCGAACTCCTTCAGGGTCGCCTTCGCGTTCTTCAGGCTGTACTCCACGGTGTCGCGCGCGCGTGCGCGCGTCTGCGGATACCCGGTTGGCCTGTCCAGGGTGACAGCGAGCTCAGAGCCGATGTCTGCCTGGAACGAAGCCACGTCCCCGTACCCGAGCTCGAGGTCGCCGTACTCCAATACCTGGTAGCCCCCTGAGTCGGTCATGAAGACCCCGTCGAAGCCGAGGAGGGCGTGGATCTGCTTCTCGAGCGCCTCCTTCTTCCGCCTGGAGTGGATGATGTAGGAGTTGGTCATCAGCCCGCCGAAGCCCATCCCCTTCAGCTCAGAGGTGGGGACGATCTGGCTGACCGGGTGGATGACAGGGAACATGTACGGGGTCTCTAGTGTCTTCCCGCCGACCCTGAGGGTGCCGACCCTCCCGAGGAGGTCGGACTCCTTGACCTCGAAGGAGAACCTCAATCTGCCGGTCGGGCGAAGGCACGGCTATAAGGGCTGACCCGCCGCTTCACGCTGCCTCACAGGTTTCTCTCTTTTGGGAATCGTCAGCCCCCGTTAAGTAAGCCGCGCCCCGCTTAGGCGCCGATAGCCATTGCGGGATCGCCTGCTTGTGCTCGTCCTGGCAGTGACAGTGGGAGTCTATCTGACGTATGCGTTCATGGCCCCATACACCCTCGCCAACGCCCCGCCCATCCCGAACGAAGTGAAGACCCAGAGCGGCACGACCCTGTTCACAGGGGACGACGTAGTCCAGGGGAAGTATCTCTTCCAGAAGTACGGGCTGATGGACTACGGCTCTGTAGAGGGGATGGGCGGGTACTTCGGTGTCGACTTCACAGCCTATACGCTCCAGATCGCGGCCGACTCTATAGCCCAGAGCTACGGCATACCCGTCACCGCCAACGTGACGACCGTCCCGCAGGTCGCGGAGGCGATGAAGCCCACGTACGACAGGCAGGCGAACATAATCTATGTGTCGGACAGGTTCGGGGCAGGTATCAACGCCTCGGCCGGGTACTACTCGACCTACTTCGGGGCCAACGCGTCCGAGGTCAGGCTGAAGCCAGACCTCATCACCAACCAGACGCAGGTCAACCAGCTTACCTCGTTCTTCGCCTGGTCGGGGTTGATCTCGCTGCTCGGCTATACGAACGGCTTCCCCTACGTCCCGGGGATCCTGCAGCCCACGTCGAACGTGACGCTGGCGTCCGCCCTGCAGACAGCGGTCATCCTGATAGCGATAATGCCCGCCGCGGCGTACATGTTCATCAAGCTCCTGCAGTACTGGAACGAGCCGAAGGCGCCGATCCCCCTCCCGCCGGCCACACCCGCGCAGAAGACGGCGCTGGCTGGGATGGTGCTCGCGGCTGTGGCAGTAGGCGTGCAGGGGCTCCTCGGCAGCTACGCCATGCACCTCTACACAGACACTACGCTCTACGGCTTCGACCTGTCGTCCTTCCTCCCGTTCAACGTCGCGAGGGCGCTGCACTACACGCTCGGGGTGCTCTGGATCGTGGTGACCTGGGTCGCTTTCGCCCTCTTCGTCCTCCCGTACTTCGGGGTCGCGCTCTCGAAGCGGAAGACCCTCGGGATCCTGGGCCTGACCCTCTTCGTAGGCGCTGGCGCCCTCCTCGGCATCTGGCTGAGCTACCTCCAGTACATACCCGCCCCGTGGTGGTTCATCTTCGGCGCGCAGGGGAGGGACGTGGCCGTGATGGGGACGTTCTGGCTCATCTCCATAGGGGGGGTCCTGTCGTACCTCTCGTACCTCTTCGCCCGCGCCCACTCGAGGGCGGCCGAGCCCCTGAAACCCTTCGCCGGGATTCTCGCGATAGCGCTCGGAGGCACTGCGACCGGGAGCTTCATCGGCGCCCTCCCCGTAGTGCAGCCCTTCGCGAACTTCTCCTTCGACGAGTTCTTCAGGTGGACCTTCATCCACTCCTATGTCGAAGGCTTCTGGCCCGTGATAGTGGTCACGATCGTGGCCACCCTGCTCGTGGTCACTGGGCTCTTCCCTGTGAAGCTGGCGGTGGCCATAGTGGGGGCTGACGCGGCCCTCGAGACCGTCGCAGGCATGCTGGGCACAGCCCACCACTTCTACTGGGGAGGCGAGCCTCTGGCATGGATGTACATCGGCTCGGTGGCCAGCATCCTCGAGGCGATACCCCTCGGCTTCCTGCTCGTCTACTCCCTCCTGCTCCTGAGGAGGAGCCAGGTGCAGAACCAGCTCCAGAGGACGACCGTCGTCTTCGTGGCTGTAGCGGGGGTAGGGGGCGGGCTCGGCGCGGTCGGGCTCGGGGCGGGGCTGGTGAACCTCCCCTACGTCAACTACTTCCTGCACGACCTCCAGACGACCATGGCCCACGCGCACGCGTCCTTCCCGTTGGCCTACGGGATCCCGAGCATGCTGATGTGGGTGGTGGCCTTCTTCCTGGTGGGGCGCTATTCCGCCAGAGACCTGCGCCTGGCAGCTGCAGGGGCAGTGATAGCCGCAGTGGGGTTCTACGTCCAGGTCGGCGTAACCCTCATCCCCCTCGGGGCCGAGCAGCTCGGGTCCGTGCTGAACAACGGCCTGTGGTTCGCGAAGTCTCTCTACACCCCGCTCGGGGGGGCAGGATTCTGGCTGCAGCCCTTCGTCCAGTCGATAGTCTGGTTGAGGATGATAGGGGACCTCGTGGCTGCAGTCGGCCTGGGCATCGTCGCGCTCTCCGTGATCTACAGGGGTCTCGTCCGCCCGAAGCCGCCCCTCCAGTGAGGGTGGATTGCCTCTGACCGGTGCTAAAAGAGGCACGCCCGGCAATACACTAATCTACATGTCCCCCGCAAGTCCGTGGGAAGGGTACTCATGAGCAGGGTCGCAGACGTCAAGACGCGCATCTCGTCCGTGGAGCTCCTCGCCACGCTGAAGAAGAGCTACAGCTACAAGGAGCTCTCGGCTGCGCTCGGGCTCTCCGCCCCGATACTGAGCAGGTACGTCAGGGGGCACGTCCTCCCCAGCGCGGCGAGGTCTGAGAAGTTCATCGCCACATTCCGCGAAAAGCTGCTCAGGAAGATGATCATGGACTCCGTGAAGGTCAGCCAGGACGGCTCGTACGACATCAGCGCGGTGGTGTCGAACGTGGGGCTCCTCAGGCAGATAGCGAAGGTGGTGTACAGCGAGTTCAACCTGGTGTCGGTCGACAGGGTGGTCACTATGGAGGTGGACGGCGTCCCGCTGGCGGCCGAGGTCGCGGGGGAGTTCAACGTCAACCTCGCCGTCGTCAGGGCCGAGAGGGACCTCGGGGTCGAGGAGTTCGTCGAGCAGAAGGCGGTCTACTCCCCGTCGACCGTGAAGTACCTCTACCTCCCGAAGACCGCGATAAAGAAGGGGGAGCACCTCCTGATAGTCGACGACATGGTGAGGTCAGGGACCACGATCGAGGCGCTGACCCGGATAGCCGAGAAGGCGAAGGCGAAGATCGTCGGGGTGTTCGCGATAGCTTCCGTCGACCAGTCGATGCCCAGGCTGAAGAGCAGGCTGGGGCTCACCTGCCCAATCGAGTCGCTGGTCACCCTCGAGCAGAAGCAGAGGCGCTACAACTACTAGGTGAGGGACTCGGACCCAATAGCGGTCGACGCGAGCTTCGTCGCAGGGGTCATCCCAGCCCGCAGGAAGGACGCGCACAAGAGGGACAACGGGACGGTCTGCGTGGTGGGGGGGAGCAGGCTCTACCACGGGGCGCCGTTCCTCTGCGCGACCGGGGCGATGAGGTCGGGGGTCGACCTGGTGTTCATAGCGGTCCCGGCCACGATCGCGACTGCGGTGAGGTCCCTCTCGCCTGACTTCATAGTGGTGCCTCTCCCGGACTCGAAGCTGACGAGGGGGAACGTGTCGAAGCTCGTGTCCTGGGTGCAGCGCGTGGACGTGTTCGCGGTCGGGCCAGGGCTCGGCGCCCAGAAGCCTGAATCAGTGGCGCAGGCGCTCAACCAGATGAAGGGGGAGGGGAGGTCTCTGGTCGTCGACGCCGACGCCCTGCGCCCCCAGATCCTCCCATCGCTCCGCAAGGCGAGCGCGGTCGTGACCCCCCATGCAGGCGAGTTCGAGCGCCTGTTCGGGGAGCGCCTCCCGGACGACCTTGGCGGGAGGTTGGCAGCGGTCACCGAGCACGCCAGGAAGGCGGGGGTGACCGTGCTCCTGAAGGGGCCGACGGACGTGATATCGGACGGCGAGCGGACGGCGACAAACGACACCCACTCCCCTGCCATGACCGTCGGGGGGACCGGGGACGTGCTCACCGGGATAACCGCTGGGCTCCTGGCGAAGAAGGTCCAGCCGTTCGAAGCCGCGTGCGCAGCCGCCTACGTCAACGGGGCTGCCGGGGTCGAGGCCGCGAAGGAGCTCGGGTTCCATGTCACTGCGTCCGACGTCGCCGACAACGTGGCGACCGTGATGAAGCGCTTCGACAGGCTGTCGTAGGTGCGGGCGCCGCCTGTCCCGGCCGGAACGCGGAAATCCGGTGGCTACTGGTGCGCGTAGAGGAGGGTGAAGGTGCAGCCCACGGGCGAAGAGCCGACGTTGTCGAAGTAGACCGAGTACGGGACGCTGCCGACTGTGTAGTAGCTCGATCCCGAGAGGCTCGCGCCCGAGCTGAACTTGATGTGCAGGACGTACTGGGACCCGGTAGACTGGACGGTCTGGCCTGAGATCGGGCATCCGGCCAGCGAGAGGAACGCCAGGGTGCCGTTGTGGCCGTTCGCCTGGCTCGTTATCCCTATGCTTGAGTTCGTGGGGAGGGTG
>DAIDAO010000021.1 GCA_027310575.1 bacterium
AGAGGCTCCTGGCCGACATGTCGTTGAGCAGCATGTAGCCGAGGACGTGCTCCCATGCGTCCGAGCGCCTGACGTTGCGCGCCGCCTTCCCTATCACGACCGCGAGCTCCCCTTCGTAGTCCATGATGTCGCTGATGCCGAACCGCGCTATCTGGGCGTACGGGCCGGTCAGGCTGTCGTAGAACTTCGTGAACAGTATCGGCTCCTTCGTCTCGGCCTCGTGCCGCTCCTGTATGTGGCTGCGGTAGTTGACCGCCATGCAGAGGACCTTTGAGCGCCTGTCGACTGGCGGCAGGATACGGGCGCTGTCGACCGTGGCCGCGCCGTCCCCGCGCCTGCTTCCCACGCTGGAGGCGTCTGCCAGCATCTCCGCGAACCCTGCGTAGGCCGACGTGAGGTCAGTGGCGCGGCCGTCCGAGTAGATCCCGAACTTCTCCGCTCCGTCCTGCGAGGAATAGCGAACGAGCTTCACGGGGCGCCGGCCAGTCCGACGGGGGATAAAGGCTTGGCTGCCAACGAGAGTCCCTGCCCGTCGTATCGTCCGGCGGCGCGCTCGCCTGCTTAATAGAGCACGGCAGCGCGGACTGGTCATTGGAAGTCAGGGGCGCCATCCTCGTCCTGCTGGGGGCGGCAGCGCTCGGGCCGTTCGGCGTGTTCGCCGGCCTGCTGCTGGCGTCCGGGGTGAGCGTCCTGACCCAGACCTCCTGGCGGTTCCTGATTTCAGGCGCGATCTTCCTCGGCACGTCGGCGGCGCTCTTCCGCAGGGAGGCGATCCCGAGCCGCACGCAGATCCCGTTCGTGCTGACAGCTGGCGCGGTCATGCTGCTGCTTTCCCTGACGTACATCGGCGCGGTCAACACCGGGACCCCCGTCCCCGTGGTCGCCTTCCTGATCGACACCTCGACCCTGTTCATAATCGTGCTCTCGGCCGTCCTCCTGAAAGAGCAGCTGACACGGCGGAAGATCGCCTCCGCAGGCGCCGGCGTGGTCGCGGTCATACTGCTCAGCCGCGTCTGGGAAGTCGGCTCGCTGGGTAACGCCTGGGGGGATAGCCTGGCCATCCTGAACGCGTTCCTGTTCGCTGCCCTGACCGTCTTCAACAGGCGGTTCGTCCAGCGCGTGAACCCGCAGCTCGTGACGACGTGGATGTTCATCGGCGCAGCGCTCTGGTCGGTCCTGCCGCTTGGCCTGGGGTATGTCTCCGTGGGCCTGGACGCATATCAGGTCGGGCTCGTCGCCCTGATGGCGATCGTCTCGACGTTCTCTGCCTACAGCCTCGTGAACTGGGGGATGAAGCAGGTGAACGCTTCGACGACTGCGATCCTGCTCTACGTCACCCCGGTGGCCACCACGATGCTCAGCTACCCGCTCCTGGGCGAAGCGCTCAACCTGCCTGAAGCCATGGGCGCTGCGCTGGTGCTGGTGGCTGTCCTGATCTTGTGGGAAAAGCGCCCCTGAGCTCTCAAGGCGTTTATACAAGGCTGGGGGCGCGAGGAGTCGTGGAGCTCCTAGAAGGGAGGGGCTTGAGGAGCAGCATCCTCGAGCGGTACTCCAGAAACCCGAAGGGATGGAGCTTCGTCGTGTCTCCCTCGAAGTCAGGCTTCTTCGACGCCATGGTTTCAGGGCCCGAGGGAGCCTGGATGCTCAAGATCGACTCGATCTTCAAGCCACTGCCGATAGTCATCGGTTCCCGGGCCGAAGGCCCCTT
The DNA here is from genome assembly GCA_027310575.1 of bacterium. Classification (GTDB taxonomy): domain Archaea; phylum Thermoproteota; class Nitrososphaeria; order Nitrososphaerales; family Gagatemarchaeaceae; genus UBA183. The sequence goes on from DAIDAO010000021.1 coordinate 1,709, forward strand.
CAGAGGGCCGGGGGCGCCCTTCCCCTACGGATACAGGAACCTCCCGCACGATCTCGCCCTTCGCGCGATGGGGGGCGAGGCGCGTCCGCCCCGGGACGAGACGCTGAGGGAGCTCCTGTCCGTGCTCGGGTCCGAGCCCGTGGTACCGGTGGAGGGGAAGAGCTACGCCGAGGGTCCGCTTGTCCTGACAGGACCGGAGGGGGTCAGCCTTTCGGAGAGCCAGAGGAAGGTCGACGCAAGGCTCTCCTCGGAGATGCGCAGGCTTCTGAAGCTCAGGTAC
>DAIDAO010000025.1 GCA_027310575.1 bacterium
TGCCTGGGCTTCTTCGGGGGGAGGTCTATCCTGACGAAGTCGAACGCTTTCTTCTCCGCGGGCATGTAACGAGCGGGGAGCGATTGTATTTACTGGTTTCTCTAGAGAGGCGTCTTCTCCCATGCGACGTCTTCGAGCCCTTCACAGGCAACTCTGTGCCTGCGCCGCTAGGTCATCCTGCCCAAACATCTTGGGGACAAGGTGTATGCCGCCGTGCGAACCTCTCAATGACGATGCGGATTGGAAGCCAAATGCACGGTCTGTGGAGGGCGCGGCAAGTTCAGCTTCGCAGTCACCGAATGGTCGGCCCCGAACACCACCCCTCAGGGCTACACGACAACGACCAGATTCATCGACCTTCCATGCAAGTGCTGTAACGGCAGGGGCGGCAACTGCGCATACTGAGGCCTGTTTCGCCTGTCCCCGGAGGCCTTCTTCTGGTTAGGATTCAACCTGAAATATCGGAGACTGCGCGCTCTCTTGAGATGATTGAGGTCAGGCTGGCTATCCAGAACCCGGCGAACTGGGTCGGGAGCATGGCTGAATCCGCGCGCGTCAAGATTGTCGACGTAAAGGAGCGGAAGGGTGTAGTCGAAGACTTCGTGGAGCTCTCGTCGGAGAGCCTCTCGCCCGAAGAGCTCCTCTCTCACTTGAGGAAGGAGGCAGGGGTCCTTTCTGCCGACATGACAAAGGTGGACAGGAACAGGGTGATCGGCATGGTCTCCACCCATGATTGCCCCATATGCTCCACCTTCGCCGGTCTGAACTGCTTCCTCGTTTCTGCGAACTCCAGGGACGACGGGAAGATGGAGTGGAAGCTGTTCATCGGCGGCGACACCGACCTCAAGACGCTCTGCAAGAGGCTTGACGCGAACCACGTCAAGTACGACATCCTGGAGGTCTCGCACCGCGCACAGAAGAAGGAGATGACTGCGAGACAGGAAGAGATCCTCAGGGTCGCCCTCGACCTCGGGTACTTCGAGTTCCCGAAGAGGATACGGCTCGAAGAGCTCGCCGGGAAGCTCGGCATCACCCCCGGGACCCTCTCTGAGATCCTCAGGAGGGCCGAGAAGAACATCCTTTCGAGCCACTTCGGTACCGCCAGGGAGTGACCGCTTCTCCCCGATGCCTGTCGGGCGTGCGCTCCGATTCCACTACCATAATTGTTTGGGGTCAACGATAATTCGACCCCATCCCCACACGCCTCCATGATCGAGTTGCAGACACCGGAGTCGCTGGCCGAAGAGCACCATGAGTTGTTTCATGAGCTGAGAGAGCTGGCGTCGGAAGAGGGAGAGACTGGGAAGGCCGTCAAGGAACTGCTGTCAGTCCTTGAACCCCACTTCGAGGGGGAAGAGGAGACGGCGATGCCCCTTCTGGGGCTCCTCAGGCCTCTCTCTGAAGGGAAGGCGGTCAGTCACCCCATGGAAGTGATGTCGCTCCACGCGAGGTTCTCGTCGGAGTACCCGCGGATGCTGAAGGAGCACGTGCGCGTCAAGGAGCTCATCGGGCGCGTGCGGGGGGCAGCCGCCAAGGGCGGGAAGAGGCATGCCGAGGCCGTGATGGACGAGCTCGAGCTCCACGCCAAGATCGAAGAAGAGGTCCTGTATCCCGCGGCGCTGCTGGTCGGCGCGCTCGCGAAGGCGAGCGTAAAGGCGACCGCCCCTTGAGCACTGTTGCAGTCTCGGAACGCCTGTGGCAGCTCCGAGCCCTCGTGAAGAGGCTGGAGAGGGAGCACCGGAAGTTCGCGTCAGACATCGGCGGATTGCAGGAGGAGAGCCGGGTCGACCGGGACATGGAAGCGCTCCGGAGGCGCTTCGTCGAGCTGCAGGACAGCCTGACCGAACACATGCTCACAGAAGAGTTCGAAGTCTATCCTGAGCTGATGCGGAAGAACCTGTTCGACCAGTCGATAAGCGCCATAATGCAGCAGCACCACGACCTGACCGCTTCTCTTGGCAAGATGGAACTCTCCCTCCGCCTGAAGAACCTCGCAGAGTTTGGGGCGTCTCTCGACGAACTGGCCGGAATCCTCCGAAGCCACCAGCCTGCGGAGGAGGAAAAGGTCTTTCCGTTGGCAACTGGATGATGAGAGCCCCAGTTGCCTGATGCCTTGGCCGAGTCAGAAAAAGGTAAGACGCGTTTCTGCTCGCTCTGCGGTGCTTCCGGCGTGATCACGCCTGCGGAGCGCTACAGAAGCCTGCAGTTGAGATACTGCACGTTCCACTACTGGCTCGTGCATGGAAGGGTCGGACCGGAAGAGTACTCGTTGGAAGACTACGTGAGCGCGTCGAAGAACTTCGCCTTCGTGACGTCGCTCCCTTCAACAGAGGATTGCGAGAGGATGCAGAAAGAATATGACCGCGGACGGCATGATTCGAAGCGAGTCGTAGAACTCAGGACCTGAAAGAGATGTCAGCGGTGGGGCAGGGTCGCGAGAGCCAGGGCTCCGGACCTTCCGCTTCCAAGACTGCGCAGAGGCCGGAAAGGATGCTGACCCTGCTCTCGGTCGCTACGGGAGTCGTCTTCGCCTTCATCGGCAGCACGGTCGGCGCTCTCTACCTGGGCCTGCTTTCGGGACTGCCGGTAGATGCGGGCGCAGGGCTCTTTCCTAGCCACCCCTATCTTCAGATCTACGGCTTCATAGCGCTCTTCGTGATGGGGGTCGACTACTCCCTCCTTCCCCGTTTCAAGGTGGGAAGGCTCCCTAGTGTCGCCTTCGGATACGCCGCGTACGCCCTGGTCTCGCTGGCCAACGTCTTCTTCCTGCTCTACTCCGTCCTCCCGGCCTCGTTCCCGTACGTTACAGCCGGCGCGTTCCTCATGCTCGCTGGCTCCGTGGTCTTCCTCTCGCAGGTGGTCATCCTGGTCTTGAGGCCGTCCGGGGGCTTCCCCGAGGCCAACCCGCTGATCATGCTGTCGTCTGTTTCGCTCGTCGTGCTGTCGCTCCTGCTCGGCGCTGGCTCCTCAGGGTTCCCAATCCCAGGCGGGACGTTCTCCCCCCAGATGGTCTACCTGGCGCTGGTCGGGTTCGCAGGCTCGATGATCTATGCGGTCGAGATCCGGTCGGTCAGCTTCCGGCAGTGCAACTACAGGAAGTGGGCGGCGAACCTGTGCTGGGCTCTGCAGGGGCTCGGGATAGGAGCGATCTTCGTCGGCGTCGTAGCGGCGAACGCTCTCGCCTCGCTGGCCGGGGCGATCCTCCTCCTGGGGGCCACCCTCAGCGAGCTGGCGTCCATCAAGATCCTGGAGCTTGCCCACCCGCTGATGTACAGGCCCGCCATGACGAAGATGCACTTCAGGATCATGAGGTACAACGAGGTCTGCATCCTCCTGGCGTCCGGGTGGCTCCTGGTCGGCTCCGTGTTGGGGATCGCGTGGATAGGGACCGGCTCTGGCGTGTTCTTGGTCAAGGACTCGTTCATCCACTCCGTCGCCATCGGGTTCGTAGGGTCGACGATCACCTGTTTCGCCCCCATGCTCCTGCCGGGGCTCCTCGGGCACAAGGGGCCTGTCACGGGACTGTCGTTCGGCCCGATCGCGGTCCTGAACGTGGGGGTGCTGATCAGGGTCGTCGGCGACTTCCAGACGCTCACGACGTCGTCCCCACCGGTCTGGGAATCCCTCTCGGGCCCATTCATCCTCGCAGCCATGGTGTGGTTCCTGGTGATGATCAGGGGGGTCGGGAAGCCGGCCCAGGCGGCGGTGAAGGCCCCGCCGAAGTTCAGCCTGGCCGAGTCGCGCGGGGTCGCGGAGGGGAAGCTGACGGTGACGACCAGAAGGACTGGGAGGCAGGTGACGCTCCCCATCTGGTTCGTGGCCCAGGGTACGACGATCCATCTCGCCCCGGTCAACGGATCGGCCACGAACTGGTACAGGAACGTGCTGAAGAACGGCAGCGTGAAGATTGCGATTGCCGGGCACGACTGCGCTGGGACAGCCAGAGCCACCCAGGAGAAGGATTCTGTGAAGCGGGTCATGGGCCTGTTCATAGACAAGTACGGCGACAGGAACTGCAGGAACTTCTTCGGAGACCGGGTGGACGCCGTCGTGAGCGTCCAGGTCGCGTAGGCCGCGCTAGCTCTTCTCGCTCCAGATCAGGCTCGCTTCGAACCTCTTCGGGGAGACCTTTCCGAAGTGTTCGTCGTAGAGCTTTTTCTGGGTCTTCCGGAGCGATTCGTAGAGGGTGGGGGGCGACACCTGCAGCATCCGCGCAAGAGACCCGATGCGGATCTTCTTTGGGTAGTCGAAGTATCCCTTTTCGTAGGCGGAACGGAGGAGCCACTCCTGTCTGGCGGTCAGCATCTGCTTCCTCTTCACTTCTGAAATCTCGCTGATTTCGAAATCGACCCCCTTCTTTCGCAGCTTCGACAGCAGGTCTCGGACGGAACGGTCGGTCCCAAGGACCTTCCAGGCGATCTTCTCGCCCGGATCGTTGGACGCTTCGATGAGGAAGCAGTCCGAGTCTGCGATGCATCGCATTATGACCCCCTTCGCCCTTATCATCCCCACCAGCCTGCCGTGGCTCGAGTTCGTTATCACGAGCTCCGATATGCCTGGGTCGTTCTGGAGGTACCTGATCAGCCTATCCTTCAGCTTCCGGTCTACGGTGATTTCGAAGATCTGGAGCACCTCGTCCCGCCTCTGCGACCTCTTGGACTGCAGAAGCCTCATTCTCGCGCCGTAGCGTCCTGCAACCGGGTCAATCCACCCTTGACGGTCCTTCGCGAGAATCGTGGCTTCGATGAGCTCCAAGCGCGTCGGCTTCGGCCTTCTGGGGCGTAAAAACCTACCGCGTCACGCCAGATTATACCTAATTAGAGTTAGGTTGAAGTCTTATGCCCGTTGGAAACCTGTGCCCTGACCATGCAAGGGATACACGACGCCAGGAGCGCGACGAAGTATCTGGAGGGGCAGATCATTTCGTACCTCTACGGCGGGACGGATGAAACCGGGCTCAACCGGTGCGTCCGCAAGATCACCTCGACGTACAAGGTCTCGCCTCGGGACGTCAAGCAGCTGATCGACGCGGTCGAAAGGAATTCCACGACCTACTACGGCGGCAGGTACAGGCTGGCCTACGGAGCCATAGGGAGGAGGTTCGGGGAGGCGAACTTCATCGAGGGCCGGCACAGGCAGGCGATGCTCCAGTCGCTGCGGGAAGTCACGGGCATAACGATGAGGGCGAGGTGAGAACTTGGTCAGGCAAGTGGACTACAAGACGAAGCCGATCGACCCCGAGTTCCTCGGCAAGTCAGACGAGTATCCTGTCACAGGCGAGCACAACGGCCACAAGGTAAGGGCGCAGGGGAAAACGAGAACCAGTGGCGACGGGTCTCCGTACCCGACCACACAGGGCGTACACGGCAGCCAGGTCGCAGTGGACTGGGAGACGTGCATAGCCGACGGCGTCTGCATGGACGTCTGCCCCGTCTTCGTCTTCGAGTGGGCCCTCAATCCCGGCCAGGCCGGCACGGGCAAGGACAAGATAATCGAGCAGGGGACCGACGAGTGGAACACCTACAGGACGGACAAGTCAGAGCCCATCAGGGAACCAGACTGCATCTTCTGCATGGCGTGCGAAACCAGCTGCCCGACCCAGGCAATCAAGATCACCCAGCCGTAGGTTGACTCTTTGCAGGGCTGCTTCGGATGATGGTCAAGGAAGAGCGCCTCGACGTATGTCCTGGTTGCCACAACCCCATCGACAGGTGCACCTGCACCTGCCCGTCGTGCGGCCAGGTCGAGGGGTGCGACTGCGCCATAGGCCCGAACGTAGCGACCGGAGGAGGATAGCAGAGTGAGTTCCAAGACAGTCAACGAGCTCAACTGGATGATCGGCGGAGCCCAAGGGAGCGGGGTCGACCTCTCGGCGAGCGCGTTCGCCCGGTCGTGCGTCCTGGCCGGTCTGTGGGTGTACGGGACCAGAGAGTACTACTCGAACATAAAGGGGCTGCACAGCTATTTCGAGATCAGGACGAGCGGCCGGCAGATCCGGTCCAAGGTCGAAGGTGTGGACCTCCTCGCCACGTTCGACGCCGAGACGCTCGTCAGGCACGCGGACGCGGTCACGCCGGGGGGCGGCATAATCTACGACCCTGCCCTGTCTCAGACACCGATCGAGAAGGTCGACACGCTGTACAAGGATGAGATCAAGCAGATCCAGGGAAGGCTCGCCCAGCAGGGGCTCGGCTCGGACGCGAACGCGATTCTGGAGGAGGCGAAGCGGCGGGGAGTCAAGCTCTTCGCCGTCCCATTCAGCTCGCTGATACAGGAGATCGCCAAGCGCCTGGAGACGTCGGAGCTCACCAAGGTCAACAGGACCGTGAACGTCCTGGCCGTCTCCGTCTCCCTGGCTCTGCTCGGCTTGGACAGACGATTCATGGACGAGTCGGTGCACCAGGCGTTCTCGGCCTCCAGGAAGCAGAAGCTGGTCGACATGAATCTGGCGGCCGTCGAGCGGGCATACGGCTACGCCAAGGAGAAGTTCGGCGAGGGCGGGCTCGAGGTCGGCCTCGTCCCCATCCAGAGCGGGCCACGGATGTTCGTGGTCGGGAACCAGGCGGTCGCTCTGGGAAAGATGGCGGGCGGCTGCAGGCTGCAGACCTACTACCCGATTACCCCCGCGAGCGACGAAAGCGAGTTCCTTGAAGCGCACGAGAACTTCGCCCTCAAGGAAGGGGCCACGAAGGACGGCAAGGGCTCGGTAGTGGTGGTCCAGACGGAGGACGAGATCGCAGCCATCACCATGGCCGTGGGGGGCGCTCTTGCGGGCGCCAGGGCGGCCACCTCCACCTCGGGGCCAGGGTTCTCGCTGATGACAGAGGGGATGGGCTGGGCTGGGATGAACGAAGTGCCGGTCGTGATCACCCTGTATTCGAGGGGAGGACCTTCGACGGGGATGCCGACCCGGACGGAGCAGGGGGACCTGAAGTTCGCCCTCAACGCGTCACATGGAGAGTCCCCGCGCATAGTCGTCTGCTCGGGGGACATGGAGGAGTGCTTCTACGACGCTTTCAGGGCGATGAACTATGCGGAGAGGTATCAGCTCCCGGTCATCCATCTGGTCGACAAGGGCCTGGCGAACAGCAACATGACGATCCTTCCGCCCGACCCGAGCATGATAGACATCGAGAGAGGGAAGCTGATTCTCGACGGCGGAGCCAAGGACGGGGAATACAGGAGGTTCGCGCATTCTGAAGACGGCATTTCGCCGAGGGCCGTCCTTGGTCTCAGCGGATACCGGTTCTGGAACACCGGGGACGAGCACGACGAGCTTGGCCACATCAACGAGAACCCCGAGAACAGGATCCGAATGATGAAGAAGCGTATGACGAAGCTGGAGACCGCCGACAGGGAGATACCAGAATCCGAGAAGGTGAGCTTCTATCCGGCCAAGGGGCATCCTGACGTCACGCTCGTGAGCTGGGGGTCGTCGAAGGGGGCAATCCTGGAAGGCATGGCCCTGCTGGAGGCGAGGGGGATCAAGGCCGAGTTCCTCCAGATCAGGCTGGCAAGCCCGTTCCCGGCGCAGGCGGTCCGCGAGAGGATCTCCCGGGGGGGCCTGGTCATCGACATCGAGCAGAACTACACGGCGCAGATGGCAGCGGTCATAGCAGAGAAGACGCAGATCGGCATCCGGAACAAGATCGTGAAGTTCAACGGGCGCCCCATATCACGGGACGAGATCTACGAGTCCGTCAGACAGGTGGTGTCCAAGCCCGAGGCGAACGAGAGAGTGGTGCTCACGCATGGCGCTTAAGCTGGCAGACGTCCGGACGGACCTCCACAACGACTGGTGCAGCGGCTGTGGCGACTTCGGCATAGAGGCGTCTCTCCAGATGGCGCTCACGGAGATGAGCGTGGACATCCACCGCGTCGTCATCTTCTCAGGGATAGGCTGCCATGGCAAGATAGCCCACTGGACCAACACGTTCGGGATCCACACGCTTCATGGGAGGACCCTCCCATTCGCGCAGGGAGCGAAGCTCGCCAACCCAGGGCTGGAGGTCATAGCGATCGGCGGGGACGGGGACGGCTACGGCATAGGCGCGGGGCACTTCGTGCACTCGGGGAGGCGCAACCTGGACATGACGTACATAGTGCACGACAACGGCGTCTACGGCCTCACGAAGGGGCAGGCGTCCCCGACCCAGCGGCTGGGAGAGCAGACGAAGTCGCTCCCGCAGCCGAACATAAACAGCGCTGTCAACCCCATAATGCTCGCCCTCGCGGCAGGCTACACCTTCATAGCCCGCAGCTACGCCTTCGACAACAGGCACCTCAAGGAGACGATCAAGCGCGCGGTCGCCCACAGAGGCATGGCCCTGGTGGACGTGCTCCAGCCCTGCCCGACGTACAACGACATCGAGACCAAGGCGTTCTACAGCGGGGAGGACAGGCCGGACCCTGCGACGCACAGGCCGGCGCCGCGGTGCTACGACATCGAAAAGAGCGGGTACAACCCTCTCATCACGAAGGAGATGACGCCTGAAGACGTGGACAAGAAGACCCTGGAGGTGATCAAGATATCCAACGAGTGGGGGGACAGGATACCCATAGGCGTCTTCTATCAGAACGGGAACGTCCCGACCTACGAGGACAGGATAATGGGCCGGATCCCGACCTACCTCGAGCAGCCGCCGGCGAAGCAGGTGATCCAGCTTCAGGACAGGAAGTCGGCGGCAGACCTACCTCGGCTCTGGAAGGAGCTCACCATCGGGAGCTGAGGCGTTGAAGAGCGTCAGGCGTCGCAGGGTCGGCCGCTGGGTTTCATCGGACATTTGGTGAGAATCATGCCTGATCGCGTGGACTATCTCATAGTGGGCGGAGGCGTCGCGGGCGGTCACGCTGCGTATGCGATAAGGAAGCGCGCCAGGGCTGGGAGAGTGGTGGTGGTCACAGAGGAGAAGCAGCTGCCCTACGACCGCGTCCCTCTTTCGAAAGAGTACCTCGCCGGGAAGAGGAAGAAGAGGGAGCTCTTCTTCAAGGGGGATTCCTACTATCCGAGGAACAAGGTGGAGGTGATGAGGGAGCGCCGCGCCGAGGCGCTCGACGTCGCGGGCAAGACCCTGCGCCTTGACGGCGGTGAGGCCCTCTCGTACAGGCGGCTCCTCCTTGCGACCGGCGGACGCCCTAGGAGGCTGCAGCTGCCCGGGTCGGAGCTGGATGGGATCCACTACCTCAGGACGCTCGAGGACTGCGAGAAGATCAGAGACGCGTCGGCGGGCGCAGGCTCGGCCGTAATCGTCGGGGGCGGGTTCATAGGCTGCGAGATGGCAGCCACCCTGCGATGTAAGGGCCTGAAAGTGACTGTGGTGGAGCTGGGTCAGCACCTGCTGGGCGCTGCGGTCGACGAGAAGACCGCTCGCTGGATCCAGGAGTACCATTCCAGCCAGGGGGTGAAAGTCATGACTGGCGCGGCGGTCACCGGGTTCGTCGGGAAGGGCGGCAGCGTGTCAGGGGTGAAACTAGGCGCCGCAGGCGTCGTCTCGGCTGACCTCGTGGCCGTAGGGGTGGGCATCGTGCTCAACACTGAGCTCGCAGAGAGCGCGGGCCTCAAGGTCGACCGAGGAATCGTCGTCGACGAGCGACTCAGGACCAGCGCCCCCGACGTCTACGCGGCGGGCGACATCGCGAGATTCTACAGCCCGACCATGAAGCGGACGATGAGGGTGGAGCACTACGACGTGGCGGAGAAGCAGGGAGCAGTCGCGGGCGCTAACATGGCGGGGGGCAGGGCATCGTTCGACGAGCTCCCCTACTTCTTCTCCAACCAGTACGATCTCGAAATAAACGCGTACGGCGACCTCTCAAGCCGGACCTCGACCGTCCTCAGGGGAGAGATGGGTTCCAAGGCCGGCTTCCTGCAGTTCTACTTCAACGGGACCACGCTCGACGGCGTGCTTTCGGTCAACAGGGACTGGGACGAGATAGAGAAGGCGAAGGCCATGGTCGAAAAGAGGAAGAGGGTCGTCAACCCTTCGGCCCTCGGTGACGAAGGGAAGGCTCTGAGATAGATGATCAAGGTCGAGAAGACTGTCTACGACAAGCCCGAGCCGTCGGATGGGAGGCGGATCCTCGTCATGACGATCTGGCCGAGGGGAATATCGAAGAGCAAGGTCGATGTCTGGATGAAGGACCTCGGCACCCCGAAGGAGCTCATAAGACAGTGGAAGGCAGGGAAGATTTCCTGGGGCAAGTTCGCGGCGAAGTACGAAGAGAGCCTGAAGGGGAAGGAGGGGGTCCTCCAGAGCCTGGCTGAAGAGTCTAGGAAGGGGACTATCACGCTGCTCTGCACTGACAGAGACCCGAGCCGCTGTCACCGGTCCCTTCTGAAAGACGCGATCGAAAGAGCCTCGAAGGGCTGAACGGCCCAGGGGCTTCCGCCGGCCCTAGGGAGGGAACTGTAGCAGCACCGCCAGGGAGAGGACCACGACCATCAGCGTGAGGTTCGCGGCCGAGACGACCCGGCTCCGCTTCCTGATGGCCTTCAGCTCCTCCACCTTCCCCTCGCGTGCGAACTGCACTATCTTCCGCCCGAAGTAGACGTTGTGGACATAGATCAGGAGGATGAGCGCGGAGACGGCCGTCGCCTTCGCGAGAAGTATCTGGCCCGGCGTCGTTGTTAGGAGCGCGTCCATCGACGGCAGATACCAGGTCGCGTTGTATATCCCGGTCAGAACCAGGACCACAAGAATCGGGTTGGTTATGCGGCCGAACTGCTTTGCGATCTTGCCGACCAGCTGGGTCCTCTCGGATTCATCGCTGCCGAAGAGGCGCGACGCGGGCACGACCACCAGCCACATGAAGAAAGAACCACCCACGAAGAGGACAGCTGAGAAGAGGTGGACGAAGAGGACGACGGCGTCCACGAGGGGAGGCATGGTCATGCCGGACAGGGCCACGCCCTAGTTGTGGGTGATTTTGGGGTTTTGAATGGTGCGTGCCTGGCCGGCGGCGGAGGATACCCTTCAGTTTCCAAGGGGCTCTGTCGAAACGAACGTCCCGTTTTCGTCGACCTTCCACGACCCCTTCGGGAGCACCCTCTTGCAGCAATCGCAGACTGCAAAAGCGCCCGGGTGTTTCTTCAGGTGCTCGTCGAAGAGGGACCTGTCCGAGAACCACGCTCCACAGAAGCACCTGAAGCCGCCCTGCTGACCGCTCTCGGCTGGAGCGGCTCCGACGACAGCCGCGACCTGGTTGCTCGTTCGAGCCGCCCCCTTAGGCGACCTGCCCCTTGATGGCCTTCGACACCTTGGCCTCTATCTCCGGCGTGATGGCTTCAAGATCATGGCACCTCTTCCCATGGCTCTTGATGATTCCGACCATCTCCTCTCTGGTCGCGACCCCCTTCACTTCGAAGTCGCATGCGAACCCAAGGTCTTTGCATTTGAAGTTCAGTCCTGACATTTCAATTCACCGACTGGGGCGTCGGCCCTCCGCCGGAAGAAGTTCGTCCCGAAGAATTATGGGCAGACGCTAAAAGCCGGGCGCTTCGCCTTGTCCGCTGAGCGGCGAGACGATGTGACAGGGACGCGACCAGCTTCGCTGGAGCAGACAGAGTTCGTGTTGAAGCCGCTGCCACCGTTCAGGCTCGACCTGACCGCGTGGGCGTTGAGGCGCCGACCCGTGAATTCCGTGGACCGGTTTGACGGCCGCGTCTACAGGCGCGTCTTCGTCCTCGACGGATGGCCTGTCGGAGTCGACGTCATGCAGCGTGGCACCCCCAGCAGGCCAGAGCTGCACGTCTCTGTCCTTGGAACTGGCGTCTCGGGGGGCGTCAAGGAACAAGCACGGAAGGCGATCACCGAGGTTCTTGGATTGCAGGTTGACCTGTCAGAGTTCTATTCAGTGGCCTCGGGAGACACGAAGCTCGCCCCTCTCGCAAGGCAGTTCAGGGGCGTGAAGCCGCCGAGATTCCCGTCGGTCTTCGAGACGCTCGTCAACGCGATCGCTTGCCAGCAGGTCTCTCTTGACGTGGGCATCCTGCTCCTCTCGAGGTTGTCAGCAAGGTTTGGGCTTCCTCTGAACCGCGGCGGGCAGGCGCAGAGGTCGTTCCCCACTGTGCGGGCCATTTCACGCGCGAAACCCGAGGAGCTAAGGGAGTTGGGGTTCAGCAGGCAGAAGTCGGAGTACCTCCTCGGGCTGGCTCGGTCGGTCTCGGACGGGAGCCTGAAGCTTGACACGATTTCCGGGCTGCCTGACCAGGATGCGGTGGATTTCCTGATGAAGACCAAGGGGATAGGAAGGTGGTCGGCTGAATACACCCTGCTCAGGGGGCTCGGGAGGCTCGGCGTCTTCCCGGGCGACGACGTTGGCGGCAGGAACAACCTCCAGAGATGGCTGAGGGTCCGAGAGAACCTGGACTACGACAAGACGCGGGCCCTGCTTGAGAAATGGAGAGGGTTCCGAGGTCTGATCTACTTTCACCTCCTGCTGAAGGGATTGGATGAAAGAGGGTACTTCGGTCCGCGTGAAGACTAAGCGGCCGGCTCAGTCGTGGGATCTCGAAGCAAACGGAGGTCCGCAAAGCGGAAAGGGATTCGTGCGGTCTCTTACGTTTCCTCGTAGAGTTCTACGATTAGCCAATAGAAAGATGCACTCGACGTTTATTCTTTCGTGCGTTCTTTGAGCCTTTGAAGGTAGTAGGCCGCTCCCATCCTAGTGAACATCTCAGCAGCTTCGTCGAATGCCGCCTTCGCCCTATCCCTGTCGCCACCCCTTAGGTAAGCCAAGCTCAGCTCCTCTTGGATTCTCGCCAAGAAGAAGAACAGACCGCCGTTCTTCATGAGCCCTGCTCCCTTTGCGTAGGCAGCCGTGGCCTCGGCGAACCTCTTCTCCGCCATGAGCATGAACCCCTCTGTGACATTCGCAGCCCCTACGACCAGGTCCGTCGGAGTCCGCTCCGACAGCTCCCTGGCTTTCTTCAGGACGAGCCGGGCGCCGTCCATGTCCCCCAGGCCTATCGACCCCTGGATCATGTAACAGAGCTGCCCTGCCAGCTGGGAGGCATAGGTGAACACCTTGTCCAGTCCCTTCTCACGTACTGCGTCAACAGCCCTCTGCAGGTGCGCCATCCCCTTGGCGAACTCTCCCATCTCCACATACAGGACCCCTAGGTCGATTTCTGCGGCAAGCACCTCCTGGAAGTCTTCGGCCCCCTCCACCGCCCTGAAGTTTCTCAGAAGGTATTCCTCAGCCTCCTTGAACCGCCCTTGGAAGAGAAACGCCTCGCCCATCGTCCTCGTGCATCTTTCTACCGATGCCTCGCTCTGACTCGGGTCAGCCATGAACTCCCGGGCTATCGTCTTCCCCCTTTCGATGTCGCCATTGGCTATCGAGGAGTCTGCGACAAGCAGTTTCGAGTAGTCGGCGTACGGCTTGTAGCCGAGCTTCTCAAAATACGCCAGCGCCTGGTCTGCGTATGCAAGTGATTCCTTGGTATTCTGGGAGTCGACCACCAAGTTGTTGAGGGCCCTCATCACCACGTCGTAGTAGCTGTGTTCGAAGCCGATGTTCAGCGCCCTCTTCATGTCCCTGAACTTGGCGTTCATCTCCGAGGGAGGGGCGAGGATGGCGAGGGTCAGCAGAGCGTGGGCTTCCACCTCGGGCAGATTCAGCTTCTCCGACAGCGCGAGTGCCTTGGCGGCAAGCTCCCTGGCCTCCTGGAGCTTTCCAATCAGGAAGTAGAACCTCGAAATCGTCCGGTAGAACTGCGCCTTCTCTGCGGTCTCCCCCTCTCCAGCCAGAAGTGCATTCGCCTTCTCGAAGTAACTGCTGGGCGCGGACGTGTTCGCCCGATTGTTGTCGAACACCCAGAACGCGAGGTTCCCGTAGATTCTGGCCGCTCTTTCCTTCTCGCCGACCTCATCCGCCAGCTGTGCCGCTTCCTCGAGGTACTTTGCGTAGTCCTGGCGTCCGGAGTACCTGCTCGCCTCCCCCAGTCTTTCTAGAATCCTGCTCCGGGTCGCCCTGTCTGGGGAGTCTTCGGTGGCCTCCAGGGCAATCCTGAGATATTTCGCGGCATCCGCGTGGGCGTACACAGCCGAGGCCTGGTCCGCGGCTTTCAGCGCGTATTCGCATGTCTTCTGTCCGTTGTTCCCCCTGAGATAGTGGTAGGCGAGGACGCCGTAGCCTTCCGCGAGATTGTCCTTGTAGATCTCCTGTATCGCCTGCGCAGTCCTGACGTGGTACCTCCCCTTCCTCAGCGAGGTCATCTCGTCGTAGATTGCGTCCCGGATTCTGTGGTCCGTGAAGATGAAGCCCGGCAGGCCCCCCTCCATCTTCGTCTCCCGAATCAGTCTCGTCCTCACTATCCTGTCCATGGCGTCGACGAGCTTGTCCTCGTCCATGCCAGTGACCGCCTTCAGCAGCCCGAATGAGAACTCCTTCGACTCGCAGCTGGTCACCGAGGCCACGGAGAGGACCCCCATGCATTCTTCGTCCAGGTTGCTCAGCCTCTGCCGAATGACCGCCCTGACCCCGCTTGGTATCTCGATCTCTGAGACAGGCTTCCTCTCCCACCCCTTCGAAGTGCGGAAGAGGATTCCCTGCTCAATCATCGACCTCATGAGCTCCTCGACGAAGAAGGGGTTCCCGCCTGTCTTGGCGTAGACCAGGTCCCTGAACTCGGGATCGACGGCGCCCTGTCCGATTGCTTCGGCCATCAGGAGCCCGGTGTCCTCCTTGCCGAGGCCCCTCAGGGTCAGCACCTCGCCGAGCTTCTCTCTCTTGACGTCGTAGAGGAACTCGAAGAGCTCTGAGTCATCCTCCACTTCTACGTCCCTGTATATCCCAACCACGAGCATCCTGTGCCCCCCGGTCTGCCTCGCCGCCGTGAGCATCAGGTCCAGGGACCCCACGTCAGCCCAGTTCATGTCGTCGACAACGACCAGAAGGGGGCTCTCCTTGGAGATGTTCACCATCACTTGGGCGATCCCGTCCATGAACCTCAGCCTGTCCTGGTCCACAGACCCCGAGCTGACTGTGTTCACAGGCCCTATCGACGCCGTTATCTCTGGGACTAGCTTGGCGGCCTCGGCGCCGTAGTTCCCTACGACTTTGTAGAGGAACTGAGGGGGACTGTCTCGGACGAACCCCCTGATTTGCTCTATCCATGGAGCGTATGGGATCTTGCCCTCCCGTCTGAGGCACCGCCCGTAGAGCGCGACGAACTGGCTCTCCTTGGCCAGTTTGGCCAGCTCCTCGGCCATCCGCGTCTTCCCGACCCCCGCTTCGCCTGCGATGAAGACCAGGTTCCCCTCGCCCTGCTTGGCGTTCTCGAGGACGAGCCTCAGCTTCGAGAGCTCTGACGTCCTGTCCACCATGGGCAGGACCTTCTTGGACTCCCCGCTGATCGCCTCCTTCTCCCATGGGAGGACTATCCTGTAGACTTCCATCGGAACCTGGACGTTCTTCAGCTCGTGTTTCCCGAGGCCCGCGAGCGGATGCTCGACCTTGTTCCACACCTGGTCGTAGACCTGCTGGGATATGCACACGCTCCCCGGACTCGCCAGAGGCTCGATGCGCGATGCGATGTTGACAGCGTCCCCGAAGACGTCGTTCTCGTGGTGGACCACGTCACCGATGTGGATTCCTATCCTGAGCTGGATTCTCGTGGCTGGGTTCGACACATTCCGCTCATAGAGGGCCCTCTGGATTTCCACCGCACAGAGCGTCGCGCTCAGCGCGCTGGAGAACTCCACGAGGAAGGAGTCCCCGATCATTTTGACCTCCTTGCCGCCATGCTTCGCGAAGACAGGCCTGACGATTCCAGCGTGTTCCTGCAGCAGAGCAAGAGCCGTTGATTCGCTCGCTTGAGTAATTGCGGTATAGCCGACGATGTCGGTGAACATTATCGCCGCGAGTCTTCGCTCGCCTTCTGACAACTGGTTCCCCGGTTTCGGATTGCCCTTCAGATAAAACCGTTTGCCGTTGGCGTCCCCATCGGACCTGGCTCCACTTCCCACATGGAGGGGCGAGGATACCAGGACAGGCAAGCCAGAAGGCGGGTGCGATTCACGACTCCCTGACGGATAGGGGGTGGTGCCCGTCTTTGGACCTAGTTGTGGAGCTTTTCGCTTGGGCTGGACTTCGCAAGGCGCGTAACGCGCAGAGACAGGATGAACATACTCCTTGGCCAAAGACGCGTCCCATCAACAGAGCTTGATCTTGCACGAAACGAACCAAAGGCTTGAGTGGGGTCGGCCGGATTTGAACCAGCGATCTCAAGCGCCCGAGGCTTGAAGCCTAGACCAGACTAGCCGACGACCCCTGTTTCGCGGCTCTTACAACCTCCGTTTATATGCTATCGGAGCTCTCGTTGGTCAATAAATACCGGCTCCCCTTCCTTGACAGCCATGCAGTCGTCCTGCTGCCCGGTCACTGTGTGCGACGGTCCTGACTGCCTGCAGCTGACCGAGAGGGAAGCGCAGGTGTGCATGACGATCTGCGGCAGCGATGAGCCGGTGACGTTCTCCTCCATCAGGACCAAGCTGGGGTACCACCAAGAAGTGACCTCGAGGATCCTCAGGCGCCTGGTCAACTACAGGGAGATCGAGAAGTCCCAGGGCGGATACCGGCGGTCAGTCAATAACTACCTTCGGCTGCTTTGTTCCCGCTGAGGTGGATTCAACGGCGTGTTGCTGCTGCCCAGGATGCTGCAATGATGAGACGGAGACCGGCTGACAAATGCGAGCATTTATAGGTCGAAGCGCGGGGCACAAATCCTACACTTGTCTGAAGAGAGGAAGACTGTCATCGTCGGCCAGAGCAAGCCCCTTCTCAACTATGTGACCGCCTGCATCACCATGTTCAATGGTGGCGCCCGCAAGGTGGTCCTGAGAGCGAGAGGAGAGGCCATCAA
>DAIDAO010000026.1 GCA_027310575.1 bacterium
ACTCGAAGCCCCTTGCCGGCAGGCGGGCGGACGCGACCTCCCTCGCCGCCTCCCTCGTGTACGCCCTGAGCCCCGAGGTGGCGTCCCTGACTTTGAGCCCGAGCATGAACCTCGCATAGGCGTTCGCGCCCCGGCTGACCAGCTTCCTCGGCCTGCTCCAGCCGGAAATGCCCCCGCCCGGGACGTACCTTGACCCCACAGCCACGTCCGCCCCACCCACGATCGCCTCCACCAGGCGGGGGATGGCAGACACCGGATGCTGGAGGTCGGCGTCCATCTCCACGAGGATGTCTGCCTCGGTCTCGGCCAGGGCTGCCCTCAACCCTTCCTGATAGGCGGAGCCGATCCCTGCCTTCTTCCCCCTCTGGAGAAGGCTCACCCACGGCCTCGACTCGGCGAGAGCTCTGACTGCGTCCGAAGTGCCATCCGGGCTTCCGTCGTCCACGAACAGGACCCTCACCCCTGGAATGTGGGCGCCCTCGATTGCATCGACGACCGCAGCCACGTTCTCCCTCTCGTTGTAGGTGGGTATCACTATGCAGGTCGTCGGGGAGGGGACCATCCCCCGCGCACCTAGAGGTTCTCTTTCGCGGCTCTCAGGAACCCGTCGGCCACCCTTCCGAGGTCGGCCTCGCTGAGCCCGGGGTGGACCGGGAGGGAGATGACATGCTTCGAGGCGGCCTCCGTGTTCTTCAGCACCTTCCTGCCGTAGCCGAGGCGCGCGTAGAGCTGGGTCTTGTGGGCTGGGATCTGGAAGTAGACCGCGGACCCGACGTTCGCGGAGTGAAGCGCAGCCAGGACCCTGTCCCTGTTCTTCCGCAGGTAGAGGGTGTAGAGGTAGTACACGTGGGTCCTGTCTCCCGACTTCTGGGTGAAGGAGACCCCCTCGACCGAGGCCACCCTCTCGGTCAGGTACTTCGCGTTCTTCGCTCTCGCGTCGAGGAAGCCCCCCAGCCTGTCCATCTGGACCGAAGCGAGTGCGGCGCCCATCTCGGGGAGCCTGTAGTTGAACCCGAGGTGCCGCGAGTCGTTGTGCTCGACCATCCCGTGGTTCCTTACCAGCCTGAGCTTGTCCGCGAGCTCGTCGTCGTCCGTCGAGATGGCGCCCCCCTCCCCGGAGGTGACCACCTTCGACGCGTACATGCTGAAACACCCTGCGCTCGAGAGCCTCCCGGTCTGGGTCCCCTTGTATGTGGCCCCCATCGACTCGGCCGCGTCCTCGATCACGGGGATCGACTTCGAAGCGGCTGCCTCCCGTATCTCGTCCATGTCCGCAGGGTACCCGAAGACGTGCACGGGGATTACGGCCTTCGTCTTCCGCGTGATCGCCCTCCTGAACTCCCTAGGGTCCATGTTGTAGTCCGGCTTGGTGTCCACGAACACAGGCCTTGCCCCGCTTGCGAGTACGACGTTGGCTGTGGCCACGAACGTGAACGACGGGACAATGACCTCGTCCCCAGGCTTGACCCCGAGCGCCATGAGCACGGAGTGGAGCGCGGCCGTCCCAGAGTTGACCGCGACCGCGTGCCTGGCGCCGAGGAGGGCCTTCACCTTCCCTTCGAACTCCCTGACGTACTTCCCGCCCTCGTACGACGCGTCTGTGAGCTTCCCGCTCGCGAGGACGTCCTCGACCGCTGCGCGCTCCTCCTCGCCGAGGAGAGGCCTGTTGATCGGTATGAACGACATCCGGGTCTGGGTGCGGGCTGAAATGGGTTTTATTTGAGCGCTCCCGTCGGACCGACCGGCTACGCTGTCTCTGCCCTTGCGGGCTTGGCGCCCATGTATAGGAGGAGGACGTGGGCGACGGTCAGGACAGCGAAGGCAGCGGTCGCGGCAGCGGCGACGGAGCCGAAGGAGCCGCCCAGGAAGGGGACCCACGCGTAGACCTGGTACGCTGCCAAGAGGAGGCCGAGGACTGCCGTCGACACTGCCCAGGCCCAGGTGAGGCGCCTTGCGGGCCACATCTTCAGCTGGACCCCGCCCAGGACGCACGCGACCACAGGCCAGAGGATAAGGGCTGACCCGGCGAGGACAGCGACCGCCAGCCAGAGCGCCCCCACGGCGATGTACGCGTAGGCCGAGTTGGCTCTGATTGTGCCGAGGATCGCAGACATCTGGGAGCCCGAGCTGACCTGTCGTTATAAATCGTCCGCATCCGTCCTTGTCGTCCAGCATACCCTTATTTGCCGAAGAGGGGGCCGTTTCCCGACCCGTCCTTGGCAGCGAAGCCCGTGCAGCCTGCGAATCTTGCCGCGAAGCTGGCGGAGCTGACGAAGCCGGCGGGCGAGATAGGCGAGTCCCTCCTCGCTTCTGCGACCTACGACGGGGACACGCGGAAGGCGGTCCTGAAGTTCTACGACCAGGAGGCGGGGCGGTTCTGGCTCTGGGAGGACAACACCGGGCACAGGCCGTACTGCTTCACTCGCCTCACTATGGACGAGCTGGAGGTCATCCGCTCGAGGAAGGACGTGATCGAGATTACGGAAGAGGAGAGGCTCGACCTCCTCAACGACAGGAAGGCCAGGCTGAGGAAGATCGTCACGACCGACCCGCTGGCAGTGGGGGGCGGGAACGACAGCATCAGGGACATCATCAGGGCGTGGGAGGCCGACATCAAGTACTACGAGAACTACACCTACGACCTCGGCCTGAGGATGGGGACGTACTACCGGGTGAGCCAGGGGAAGATAGTCCCTGTAAAGCACGATGTCCCTGAGAGGGTCACGCATTCGCTCGAGGAGGTCACCAGGAGGAACCCTGCAGAGTTCCAGCCCTACCTCAAGGAATGGGCGGAGCTGCTCGGCGAGCCCCTGTCAGACTTCCGGAGGGTCGCCATGGATATAGAGGTGGCCAACGAGGCCGGGAGGCTCCCTGACACGGACGACCCCAAGCAGCCGGTCATAGCAGTCTCCTTTGTCAATGACAGGGAGAAGGTGGTGTACCTCCTCCGGGGGAACCGAGAGGCGGGTGGGCTGGACGGGAGCTCATTCGACTACGCGGTCTTCGACGATGAGGCGGACCTCCTCAGGGCGGTCATGTCCAAGATGATGGACTACCCGGTGCTGGTCACGTTCAACGGCGACGACTTCGACCTCCGCTACCTGCAGCACAGGGCGGAGCTCCTCGGGATCAGGGAAGAGGAGAACCCGATCCAGCTAGAGAGGGTAGCCGCGTCCCTCAAGCACGGGATCCACATCGACCTGTACCAGTTCTTCAGGAACAGGTCCATCCAGGTCTACGCCTTCAGCAACAAGTACACGGAGCACACGCTGAACGGGATATCAGAGGCGCTGCTGAACAGGTCCAAGATCGAGTTCGAAGGGGAGATCGGGGACCTCCCGCTCGAGGAGCTCGCGAAGTACTGCATGAACGACTCCCAGCTGACCTACGACCTGACCTCAATCGGCGGGTCCGTAGTCATGAAGCTGCTGCTCGTCATCTCGAGGATAGGGAAGATGCCGATGAACGACGTGTCTCGGCTCGGGGTCTCCAATTGGATCAGGAGCATGCTGTTCTACGAGCACAGGAAGATCGGGGCGCTCATCCCGAGGCAGGACGAGCTCACGGAGAAAGGGGGCGCTTCGTCCCAGGCGATAATCAAGGGGAAGAAGTACAAGGGCGGGTTCGTCATAGAGCCGAAGCCCGGGGCCTACTTCGACGTCTCCGTGCTCGACTTCGCCAGCCTCTACCCGAGCCTCATCAAGGTGCACAACCTCTCGTACGAGACGGTGAACTGCACTCACCCGGAGTGCAGGTCGAACAGGATACCTGACACCTCGTCCTGGGTGTGCACGAAGAGGAAGGGGATCGTGAGCCTAGTGACCGGCTCGCTGCGTGACCTCCGGGTGGCCCACTACAAGCCGCTCACGAAGGACCGCACCCTCCCAGCGGAGGACAGGGAGCTCTACAACGTCGTGACTCAGGGCTTGAAGGTGTTTCTCAACGCGTGCTTTACCGGCGATACTTATGTCGTGACTCCCGATGGAATCAGGAACATCAAGGAAATGAGAGTTGGGGACCAAGTCATCAACGTGAACCCCGATACGCTGAAGGCGGAGATTGACAGGGTCGTCGAAGTCCAGGCATTTCCGTACAGTGGCGACCTCGTCCACTTCAGAGACTCTCGGTTCGTTGACCTGATGGTAACCCCGAACCATCGCATGCTGACAGTCGACCACAGGAAGTCGTCGAAATCCCACGCGCTGTTCAGGACCGCAGAAGAGGTATGCGGGCTGACAAACATGGCCATACCGAAGCTAGCCGCCGGCATCGATACGCCAACTGTTCCCCGTAGAATTTCGCTACTTGAAACCGCGAAGTTGTTGGACGCCTACGCCAACTTCTACCCCGAAGGGGGGACGAGGCTGATCAACTGGTTCAGGAAGCTTCCGGACGACCAGCAGCGGAAGATAAGGGAATTCGGCAGAGCCCACAAGTACTGGAGCCAGAAGCGGAAAAGACTGGAGTCGCACTACCGGGTCCCCGCCAGGAACCTCACAGAGGAGGATATCGACGCGATAGAGGAGGCAGGCGGTACCGTGCTGCTTGGGCAGCTAGGGGGAACCAAGATCCCGGCACGATATGATGCCACCGACCTTGCTTCACTCTGCGGCTGGTTCGTCTCGGAAGGGTCGCCCCACGTAACCGAAGAGAAGGCATATCCGAATGGGAACTTCAGAGGAAGAACTGCGTCCCTGACAATCGCCCAGGGATACGGGAAAGGGGACCCAAATGGAGTTTCGTTCAGGAGGGAAATCCGACAGCTTCTCGACAAGATGGTTCTACCCCACGTGGAGGACAGGGACGACAACCGGTACTTCCAGGTCACCAATTCGATACTCTTCGAATGGATCGCATCACGTTGCTACGACCAAAGAGCAAGGGCGCATGACGCTTCGACCAAGCGCATACCGAGATTCGTGTACGGCCATTCAAAGACCATGGAGTCATTCCTCGAAACACTCTACAAAGGCGATGGGAGTAGAAGGCAGGTCAATTACACCACGGCAAGCCGTGGGCTCGCAGAAGACCTCATCGTCTTGACAGCGATGCTCGGAATGAAAGCCAAGATGAAATACGACGGAGAGGTCTTCAGAGTTGTCTTCAAGAACGTGAGTTCAAAGCTCACGTATGCTGGCAGGGAGATCAGGAAACAGGTGGAAAGGGTACCATTCGATGGGCTGGTGTATTGCGTAACAACCGAGAAGAACCACACGGTCATCGCTGGGAGAAACGGGAGATTCGTTCACGTTGGCCAGTCCTACGGCGTCTTAGGATTTGAGACGTTCGCCTTCTACTGCCTCCCCGTCGCCGAAGGGACGGCGGCGCTCGGGAGAGACGCAATCACCAGAACAATAGCGAAGTGCAAGGAGCTGGGCATCGAAGTTCTCTACGGAGACAGTATCACCGGCGAACGGTGCGTGGCGTTGCTCGACCCTTCGGGGATCTTCAGGATCATGCCCGTCGGGGAGCTCTTCGACGGACTGGGACGGTACGAGACGCGGCCTGACGGAAAGGAAGAGACCCACCCTGCCAACTGGCAGGCGCTCAGCGTAAACCCTGAGACCGGGAGGGCCGCGTTCAAGCCCATCCTCGCTGTCATCAGGCACAAGAACAGAAAGAGGATCTTCCGCGTAAGGGAGAGATGGGGGGTCACGAGGGTGACCGAGGACCACTCGCTGCTGGCACGAGCAGGAACAGGCTTGGTTTTTGCCAAACCAACGGCGTTGAAGGGCTTGGAGACGGTCAGGGTCATGCAGATTCCTGAACTGAGGCCAATCGAAGAACTCGACATCTACCAGGAAATTAGAGACGTAACGTTCGAGTCAGTTTACAAGAAGCGAGAGAAGACTTCCACTGTGAAGCGCGATGAGAACTGGGTTTGGTTCGGCTGGACCAACCGCAGGACACCCATCCGGATGAAAAGGAGATATCGCGTGGGCACGCCCGAGTTTGATGCACTGATCGACCTGCTTGCTGCTTACGTCCCGGAGGGTAGCTCAAGCACCCCCGCGACCACTCAGACTCGCATCGGAGCGTCCATCTCAAACTCGGACACAGATTGGCTGGCTCACCTGCGGGACTGTTACCTGTCGTTGTTTGACGGAGCCAGGACTACGATAGTCCGTTCTTCACCGGGACAAAGAAACCTGTTCTACCCTACGGCGACGGGCATGATGGAGACCCTGTACGAAGACAGGACCTACAAGCTTCAGATGATGAATCAGATATCTGCGGTCGTCTTCAAGACTCTGGGCGGCCAGGGGAGCAAGGGGAAGAAGATCCCGAGTTTCGTTTTTCACCTCCCCCGCGAGTACAAGCTGCGGTTCCTTTCGGGACTGGTGAAGGGGGACGGCTCAAGGTGGGTCAGCGACGCCTACTCGCAGGAGTATGCAGAGAAGAACTTCAGATACGAATCTTCTTCACTTCAGCTGATTTCGGGACTCTCCCTGCTCCTGAATTCGCTCGGCATCGGGCACACGGTCAACTATCGCCCGGCCAAGGACACATATTCGATCTCGACCTCTAGCCAATACAACTCCAGAGAGACGCTCAGGGTCACGGAAGAGAGCTATTCAGGATATGTCTACGACCTCTCTGTTGCAGACTACCACACCTTTGTGGACGCCTGCGGCGGGATCGTGCTCAAGAATACAGACAGCCTCTTCCTGCGCAGCCCCTCCAAGGAGCAGGTGTCCGCAGTCACCCGCTGGGCGGATACAGACCTCGGCATCGAACTCGACCTTGACAAGTCGTACAGGTACGTCGCGTTCAGCAGCAGGAAGAAGAACTACTTCGGTGTCTTCCCCGACGGCACGGTCGACATCAAGGGTCTGACCGGCAAGAAGAGCCAGACCCCGGAGTACCTGAAGAAGGTCTTCTACGAAACCCTGGACATACTGAGCAGGGTGCAGAACCCAGAGGACTTCGAGCGCGCAAGGAAGAGCACGAGGGAGCTGCTGACAGGCATGATATCCAGCATCAAGGGGAAGAAGGTCCCGGTCCAGGACCTGGCGTTCACAGTGATGATGGGGAAGCCCACTGACAAGTACAACGGGACGACCCCCCAGCACGTCAGGGCCGCGATGCAGCTCGAGGAGCGGGGAGAGGAGATCAAGGCCGGGGAGATAATCGCGTACGTCAAGACGAAGAACCCGCCGTACGTCAAGCCAGCGAAGCTCGCCCGGCCGGACGAGGTGGACGCTGACAAGTACATCGAATATGCCCACTCCATGTTCGACCAGCTCCTGGACGCGCTGGACTTCTCGTTCGACGAGATAATGGGCGCCACGACCCTCGACCTCTTCTGGTCATGAGGCGCGCCCACTACCTCATTCTCAGAAGCGGGAATCATCCCGGTAGTTCATAGGCGCCGTCCGCCGCACGCCGGGTCGTTGCGACTATTCGCCGTCCTCGGGGGAGCCAACCTCATAGCAGCGGGGGTGGCGGCGTTCTACGGCGCAGCGCTCAGCGTACTGGTCCCCGCGGCCCTGGTCGCCGACGGGGTCGCGCTCGTCCTGACCGCCAAGCGGAGGAAGGTCTGCGGCCCCCTCGACACGGCCATGTTCGTCATATCCATACTCGTCCTCTCCGCTGTGGGCGCGGGCCTGGCCTTCACAGGGGGGCCGGAGGTTACCTATTCAGCCACGAGCAGCCAGGTGAGCGCGAGCGGCATCGACCTCGCAGCGAGCACGAACTTCGGGGCCATCCACGTCTCATTCTCGAACGACCCTGCCCTCGCCTACAGGGTGGTGTTCTACAACCCGCCGGGGGCCGGGCTGCACTTCGGGGGGACGCAGCACTCTTTCAGCGCGGACACGGCGGGGACGGTCCTCACGCTGAAGGCGAGCGCGGAGGCATACTCGATCAACGTCACCATCGGGTCGCGCTACCATTCGAACGTGAACGCGTCGTCGTCCCTGGGGAGCGTCTCTTTCGAGGCGCTCGACCACCATAACCTCGAGAAGGTGAGGCTCAGCGCGTCGCTGGGGAGCATCGAAGCGGTCGTAAGGAACTCCACGATCGCAGGTCTGGACGTGTCCGCCTCCACAGGGAGCGCAGACGTAGAGCTGTCGGGGGTCCGCCCTGCGCCTCAGCTCAGCGCGCCGGTCCCGATCAATGTGGACGGGGGGACGGGGAGCATCACGTTCTCCGGTGGGTTCACGAGTGAATGGGCTGTCTCACTCTCGGCTTCGAGCGGGCTGGGGAGCGTCTCTCAGAGCCTGCAGGGCTTCACCATAGACCAGCAGACGTCCAGCACACTGAAGGCGACCGCAGGCGATCCTGGTACGACGCAGTCGTTCGCAGTGACGCTCAA
The DNA here is from genome assembly GCA_027310575.1 of bacterium. Taxonomy (GTDB): domain Archaea; phylum Thermoproteota; class Nitrososphaeria; order Nitrososphaerales; family Gagatemarchaeaceae; genus UBA183. The sequence continues at coordinate 8,318 of DAIDAO010000026.1, forward strand.
GGTGGGCACGGGCTCAGTGAGCATCGACGCGACGTGGGGCTAGGAACGAGAGCAGCCCGTTGCCGAGCGTAGTCCTCGCTTCCGAGCCTGGTCCGGCCTAAGCCTTCGCTGAGGGGTACTTCTCGTTCAGCCTCTGGTGCAGGCCGATCAGTCTGGTGAGTATCTGGGACTTCAGGTACGCGTGGTCGGCCTGCTTCGCGTTGAGCACCACCTTCACTATGTAGTACTCCTTGTCACTCTGCTCGTTGACGTATGTCTTCAGCACTGGGAAGTCCTTCGTCGCCTCCGCCACTCCCTTGAGGACGACCTCTGGGTCGAACCTCACCGGGAATTCGTAGCGGACGTTGAAGAAGTAGTCCCGGCGCGTGTACCGTATCACGGCTGCGTCCGTCGCGAGTATGGAATTGGGGAGCTTCATCGTCTGCCCCTCCTCGGTCTGAAGCGTCGTGAAGAAGAGCCCGACCTCGATCACTTCCCCCATGTAACCCGGATATATCTGGTCAGGCGAGAAATACTTGTAGCCCGGGGAGAACGCCCACTGGAACGGGATGTGCCAGGAGAGGACCCTCACCTGGGTCCCGGGCCTTATCTCCCCCGACACCAGGATGAGGATGCCCGCGAAGAAGCTCCCGAGCGTGGGCTGGAGCGCGAGGCCGAGCACGAGCCCGCCGAAGGCTGCCGAGGCCAGCACGGCTGTGGGTGAGAACGAGGCATAGGACGCTGCCACGACTGCCGACGCGATGTACCCTACGACTGCGACGCCGTTGCTGGCCACCAGGGCGTTCTCGCCCAGCTTCCCTCTCAGCTCCCTGGCCACGAGAAGGGCCAGCTCCCTTGAGACCACGATCCCCCCGACGAGTATCATCACCGCGTAGGCGTACCTGTAGAGGTAACCGTACGACGGGAACAGGCCGTTCGAGTAGACCACGGCAGCGACCGCGACAGCGACAAGGACGACCACAGCCGCGAGCCTGGCTACGCTGGCTCTCATGCTCGGCCCAGCTTTACCATCATATAGAGCGTTTAGGCGTGATTGTTGAAGAAGAATCTCTCACGGTCAGTAAGCGCGGGGCCCTCAGACCTCGAGCTTCTTCCCGAGCCTGGCCTTCGCCGAGTAGTTGGTGATGGGCCCAGAAGAGAGGTTCCCATTCCCGATTATCGATATGGCGCCGTCCGAGGTCCGTATCCAGGTGGTCCTGAGCGAGAGCTTCACGATCTCCCCCCTTATGCCTCCGGGACCCCCGAACTGGATGTCGTCCCCCAGCCTGAGGAAACCGTCGTGGATGAGGAGGACCCCGGCGATGACGTTGGAGATCGTGCTCTGGAGCGCGAGCGAAACAGCCAGGCCGGCGATCCCCGAGACTGTCAGGGCGGTCAGCTCGGAAGAGAGCCCTGTCAGTGTGGTGACCGCTCCGGCGAGCGCAAGGAGGATGATGACCCCCATCCACTGCGTGACGGAGGACGCGACACCCTTCGACGCGCCGGCGCGAAGCGCGATGCCGCGGACCAGCCTCGTGAAGAAGGTGCCGGCCGCGAGTATGATGACGAACGCCACTATGACCTCTGCCGCGATCAGCCAGAGCGGCTTGCCCGGCTGCGCAGACGCTATCGTGGTGCTGCTGTTGGTGGCGACCGCCTGGAGGAGTATGTCCAGCACTCTGGAAGGCCGTGCCCGACGTCTGGGAAAACGTTTTCGGCCCCCCGAAAGCCCTTTAACGAATGGGGCCGGGCTCGGACCGAGCCTGGGATGGTCGATCAAGTCAAGATGACCGTCGCGCCAAGGATCGTGGCCGCTTCGCTCGAGATGAGGGGGGCCTACTCGGGTATCGGAACGGCGATGCAGGAGCTCAAGAGCTGGATAGACCGCAAGGGGATAGAGCAGGCGGGGTATCCGTTCTGCCTCTTCTACGACAACCCCTTCGAGACCCCCGAGCGCGAGCTGAGGAGCGAGGCGTGCATCCCGGTCTCGGAGAAGTTCCAGCCGGAAGGGAAGTTCAGAGTGAAGGAGTTCGAGGAGGTCGAGGTCGCAGAGACGAGGCACGAAGGTCCCCCTGAGGAGTTCGGAAAGACGTACGGCCCGTTCCTCGAGGGGCTCCTCAAGGAGGGGTACAAGCTGCTCGGGCCGGCGCGGGAGTACTTCATGACAGTCACAGAGGTGAAGGGCCCGGGCTCAGGGTTCCTGATACAGCAGCCCATAGCCAAGAAGTAGACCCTCAGTTTGAATAGGCCGCTTCAGGAGGGGAAAGAAGTTGGAGTCTAGGGTCAGGGTGGGCCTTGTGCAGATGTCCATGGCGGAGAGCCCCGACGCCAATCTGGCGAAGGCGCTCGAAGGGGTGGAGAGGGCCGCGAAGATGGGCGCGGAGATCGTGTGCCTCCCAGAGCTCTTCGCATGGCGCTACTTCCCAAGGACCAAGAGCTCGGACGAAAGCCCCCAGAAGATCCCCGGTCCCGTCAGCAGGGGGCTCGCAGAATCTGCCAGGGACAACCGCGTGGTGCTCGTCGGGGGCTCGACCTACGAGGCCGACGGCGCCAAGAGATACAACACCTCGCTGGTGTTCGACGAGAAGGGGAAGCTCCTTTCGAGGTACAGGAAGGTGCACGTGCCGCAGGACGAGCACTACTACGAGCAGGACTACTTCGACGCCGGGAGGGGATACGCGGTCGCGAAGACGCGCCATGCGAACCTGGGGACCCTCATCTGCTTCGACCAGTGGTACCCTGAGGCGGCCAGGGTGAACAGGCTGATGGGGGCGGACATCCTGTTCTATCCGACAGCCATCGGCTGGGTGAAGGGGATAGAGCAGGTCGAAGGGGACTGGAAGCAGGCGTGGGAGGCGGTCCAGGTCGGCCACGCGATAGCGAACAGCGTCGCGGTCTGCACCGTCAACAGGGTGGGGACCGAGGGGGGGACGACCTTCTGGGGGGGCTCGTTCGTCTGCGACCAGTTCGGCAAGGTGCTGTTCAGGGCCGGGGGGGAGGCGGGGGTCTACGCGGTGGACGTGGACACCGGCCTGGGGAAGGCGGTAGAGGAAGGGTGGGGATTCATGAGGAACAGGAAGCGGCGTACGTACGCTGCGATAACGAAGGGCGCATGAAGGAGACCCCTGCCTCCCTGGGATACAGGATGCCCGCCGAGTGGGAGGAGCACGCGGCGACGTGGCTTTCTTGGCCCAAGGACCCGAACACATTCCCGGGCGACATCCTCCCGAAGGTGGAAGCGGCCTACGCGAGGATGGTCGAAGCGCTCGGCGAAGGGGAAGAAGTCAGGATACTCGTGGACGACGAGAAGGCCGAGCGGAGGGTTAGGGCACTGCTGAAGGGGGCGGGGCGCGTCTCCTACCACAGGCTGAAGACGGTGGACGTCTGGGTCAGGGACTACGGCCCCACCTGCGTGAAGGGGCGGGACGTGGCCCTCGTCAGGTGGCGCTTCAACGCATGGGGGAACAAGTACGAGGACCTGCTGCCGGACGACGCCGCAGGGGATGCGATGGCCGCGGAGGCAGGGCTGAAGACGTTCAGGCCAGGGATAGTCCTTGAGGGGGGTTCGATCGACGCGGACGGGGAAGGGGCCCTCCTCACGACAGAACAGTGCCTGCTCAACCCCAACCGGAACCCGGGGCTGGGAAGGAGCGCCCTGGAGGGGGTACTTCGGGACACGTTGGGGGCTAGCGACGTCGTCTGGCTGAGGAGGGGGATCGAGGGGGACGACACTGACGGCCACATCGACGACATCGCGAGGTTCGTCGGGCACAGCCGCGTCGTGGCGGCCTCTGAGGCCGACAGGAACGACCCCAACTACGCACCGCTGGCGGAGAACCTGGAGCTACTCGAAGCGCGACAGAGCCTGGACGTGCGGACCATCCCGATGCCGCCGAAGATCGGGACCCCTGAGGGCCGCCTGCCCGCGAGCCACCTCAACTTCTACATCGGCAACTCGGCGGTCGTGGTGCCCACCTTCGGGGGGCGCAGCGACAGGGAGGCGCTGAGCGCGCTCGAGGGGCTCTTCCCAGGGAGGGACGTGGTGGGTGTGGACTGCAGGGCGCTCGTCTACGGCCTGGGGACGCTCCACTGCGTCACCCAGCAGATCCCTGTCCCCTAAATCACTTGAAGGCCGAGGCCTCGGCCCGCACGCGGGACACGAAGTCGTCGAGCTTCACCCCGAAGGTCTGCTCCCCTCCGCGGGTCCTCACAGCCACAGTCTTCGAGTCCTCCTCCTTCTTCCCGACCACGAGCATGTACGGGATCTTCAGGAGCTGGGCGTCGCGTATCTTCGCCCCCATCGTCCCGCTGTCGAAGTCCCCTTCGGCCCTGACCCCGCCCGCCCTCAGCGAATCGAGGACCCCCTTCGCGTAGGGGAGGTGCTCGTCGGAGAGGGGGATGACCCTCGCCTGGACGGGCGAGAGCCAGACCGGGAGGCTCCCCTTGTAGTGCTCGAGCATTATCCCCATGAACCGCTCGAGCGATCCGAGGATGGTCCTGTGAAGCACCACCGGGGTGTGCTCCTTGCCGTCTGAGCCGGTGTAGGAGAGCTTGAACCGCTTGGGCATCTGCAGGTCGAGCTGGAAGGTGCCGCACTGCCACTCCCTCCCGAGGGAGTCCTTGATGTCGACGTCTATCTTCGGGGAGTAGAAGTTCCCCTCCTTGTCCTTGACCTCGTAGGTCCACCCCTCGCTCTTGACCACCCGGATCAGGGTGTCAGTCGCCCGCTCCCACTCCTCGTCGGTCCCCATCGAGTCGTCAGGCCTTGTCGAGATCTTGACCTTGTACTGGAGGCCGAAGACGCCGTACACCCTCTCCATCATGCCGAGCATCTTCGAGAGCTCCCCTTCCGCCTGCTCCTCCATCGCTATGATGTGGGCGTCGTCCTGGGAGAGGACCTTGACCCTGAAGAGCCCGCTCGCGACCCCGCTCAGCTCGTTCCTGTAGAGCGGGTCGAAGGTGGCGTACCTCACAGGGAGCTCGCGGAAACTCCATTTTCTTGTCTTGTAAATCAGGAAGTGAGAGGGGCAGTTCATCGGCTTCATCCCCATCTCCTCGTCCCCGAGGGAAGTCAGGAACATGTTGTCCTTGTAGTGAGCGGAGTGGCCGCTCACCTGCCAGAGGGCGGTGTTGGCCAGGCTTGGGGTGCTGACCTCCTGGTACCCACCCTTCGCCAGCTCGCCCCTCATGAAGTCGATCAGGATGTTCCTCACGCGCAGCCCCTTCTCGTGGAGGTAGACCATGCCCGGGGACACCTCCTGCAGGCTGAAGAGGTCCTGGCGGGCCCCTATGATCCTGTGGTCGGTCTCGGGGAGGTTCACGAAGTCGCTCCTCCTGAGCCTCGCCATGGCATCCTCTGCGGAGAGCTCGCGCTTGGCCTTCGCTGGCTTGGCCGCAACGGCTCCGTGCGAATAGCTCCTCGACATCTCGGCCAGCGGGTGCCCCTTGACCTTGATCTGGAGGGCCTTGGTCCACCCGAACGGGGCGCGGCTGACGTCGAGCCCGGCTGCCTTCGCCTGCTTCTCCATGTCCAGGAGGAGGGCGAGCGCGTCCGAAGGCGCGGCCAGGCTCTGGCTCAGATGGGCGAAGGGGTACAGGAGGACCCTCTTCGTCCCGAGCTTGCCTAGGAACTCTCTGGTCTCCGCGACCGACTTCGCCACCAGCTCGCCGTCGTCCCCCTGCTCGAAGGCTGTGAACAGCACGACGATGTCCTCTTCCTTCGTCGTCGCAGGCCTGATCTCCTCCGCTCCCTTGATCTCCTTCTTGACCGGGGTGTACTCTATGAAGTCCGCGTGCATCTGGAGTATCTTCAAACCGGGCCTACCATCTCGACCTTTCCAGGGACCTCGACTTCTTGGTCGCCTTCTTCCATGCCTTGTAGTGCTCCCTGCAGAGGTACACCCGCCGTCCGTCTCCGCCCACGCTGAGGCCGCTGCTCCCCATCTCGTTCTTGCTCAGCGAGCGCTCGGCCTGGTTGCTGCACCCCGCCACGTCGCACCCGACCCCCTTGTCGACCTTCCCCAAACTTGCCGCTATGACCTCCTCTCACTCTATATAAAAACGGCCGCGCAGGGGTGGTCGTGCTCGACAGGCTCAGGACCAGGCTCCAGTCGTTTCTGGCCGCAGTCGGCGCATGGTTCGCCCGCCTCGAGCCTTCACCGACCGCATGGACCGTGGTCGGCCTCATCGTCTCGTTCCTGGCCGCGGCAGCGTACTCGACGTCGGGGTATCAGGGAGAGGCGCTCGGGGGGGTCCTCGTGCTTGTCGCAGGATGGTTCGACGTCGTCGACGGGGCTGTGGCCAAGGCGACAGGGAGGACTTCGAAGAGGGGGGCGTTCCTCGATTCGACCCTCGACCGGGTCGCTGAGGTCGCGCTCTTCGCCGGGATACTCCTCGGCGGGTACTCCACCCCGACGTACGTCCTGATAGCGCTGTCCCTGAGCCTCCTGGTGAGCTACACCCGCGCCAAGGGGGACGCACTCGGCGTCGCGCTCTCCGGCGTGGGGATAGGCGAGAGGAGCGAGAGGCTGCTGATAATGGCGGTGTCGTCGCTCGTCGGCTTCGTCGGGTGGGGGGTCATCCTGGTCCTCATCGTAGCGCTCTACACCTTCCTGGAGAGGACGTTCAGGGCTGTCCGTGCGCTGAAGTAGGCTCCTCGCCGGGTCTCTCGTCCAGGCTCTGAATATGCAGGCGCATGCCAGAAGAGCCCGATCGCGGCTGATCTAGAAGCACGCAGAGTTACAGTCCTGCCCATCACCTGCTTTCCTCATCGGGACAGGGCATCCCGTCCCTTAGGGGTCCGCTTGTTCGAACCCCACCCCCCGCACCTTCCCCACCCCTGCCGGATGGAATGCTGGGACAGGCTTCAATCTACATCTGCAATTGGACAGCGAAGCTTGATGAAGACGAAGTTCCATTCACATAGGTATACGTGGCAGTCGCATCATAGACGACGTTACCATGAAGGGGAGAGCCGAGGAGGAAGAACGTCTGGGTCACGTTCGACCCGTACTGAAATGGATATGTCGAATTGACGTCCGAAAACTGGACGGTGTAGCTCCAGGTCGAATTGAGAATCTTGGCCTCGAGGCTGCGTATCGGCAAGTTGTAACCGTCGTAGTTCAATTTCAAGGCGACGGTCTGACCGGAGGCGTTCCATGACACTAGGTTGAGGGACTGTGGCCCGACTTGTGGCCTAAATGGTGGGCAATTGACCGAGTAGTTGGGAAAATTGGTCGATTGTGGTTCGATTGAAATTCCCGTAACCATAGTTCCAGATAGAGTCGGCACAACGTAGACTCTAGCATCAAGAAGGTATGCTGGATAGGACATGCAGGGGTAGTAGACCTGAGTGGAATTGTGGTCGAATACGAAGTTCCCGGATGAATAACTTTGCCCGGAGACGACGAAAGTGCCCACATAGGTCCAGCACCTCCCATACGAATATCCTATGAACGCCGGACTACGGATGATCTGGAGAAGGATGCCCATGTACTGTTGCTGCGGTGGGTTGGCAAGGTTGGCGATGCAGGCTTGGGATTCGTTTGTTGCGTCCCCCGTGGTCAACAGATATGTGTAACTGGTTATGACGGTTGTCGTGTAGGTTGTAGCCTTCGTCTGAGGAGGGGCAATGCTTGTGCTTCCAAAATAGCCGATGCCAGCGCCGACGATAATCGCTGAAATGAGAACTGCCGCCAGCGTGCTAGTCTGCATAGCCACTCAAAGAGTATCGGCGGTACCTATTGAAGTCAATTGCTACCATGGCACTCAACAAGGAACTCCATTGCCGTAGCTGTTGTTATATGTCTCTGTGAATGAGTTCGCAGAATTCATTTTCTAGTGCGTCTTGTGTGCCTAGGGCGTGAGCGCCCTCCTAGATGCGTCTCCTGTGCATGAGAGGAGATATGAGAGTATACCATTTCCTACTATAGGCTATTATAACGCCGATACGGTAGGCTACGGTAGGGTGGGTCTGAGGCTTAATGGAAGGTGCGGGGGGCGGGATTTGAACCCACACCTCGCCGGTGGCTGCCGGCGGGTTCACCTTGCCGAACTCCCCCCGCACAAGCGCTATGTTCTTGCGGGCTGACCGCTTTACGCCAACACCGCCCTCCCCCTAGGTGGGCGTCGAAGGCTAGGGGGCGGTCAGCCTCTCGCAATCTCTACTTCTTAGCCTCCTTCTCATCTTGAACTTCCGCATCGTTCACAATCCAGATATCCACGCCACCCTTCTTCGTCCTGTAACTGACACGAAGACCCTTGGATGCCCAACCCTTAGCCTGAAACTCTCGCAGTTTGACCCTTACAGTCGAGACTTTCACCCCGAGGTCCTTCTCTGTTGAAATGAACGCACGGCCCCTCGGGATATTCTCAAATAAATCGCGCCACATCTTCGTCTTCTCGTCCTGCGGGAGCTTAAGGGGTAACGTTTCCGCGTCCACGATGCGCCCTTTCTCAAGAAGGGACATGGAGGCTTGAGCCACGGATTGCCTTATTTAAAGCACACGGGGGCAACGGAAACCACGGGAACACGGTAGGTAGTTAGGTAGTTAGGTAGTAACGGGGGCAACGGCACTTACTCGGGCGTCGCATCTGATGGCTCGACTGACACTTTCCTTCCCTTCACCTTGTAGGTAATGGCCTTCGGCTTGCCCATGGCCTCGGCGACAGGCTTGGGTATCGAAGTCTGATATCCTCTGACCTCGTTGTAGTTCACCCCTACCGTGAACTCGGTCGCACCCTTCTTCCACTTCGGCACGGCTGGCCCCTCTGCTATCTCCGTATTTACGCCTATCGGCAATCTACGGAGATACCGGAGGGTTTATGTATCTACGGAGATACACCACACGCCATGAGCACGGAACAACTCCGATGGGAGATGGACGCGGACAGGTTCGAGGATTATGTGTCGAACCTCGAAGCGAAGCGTGAGAGGGAAGTCGATTAGATGAGCCTCGACCTGAGACCTCAGAGGGCGCTTCAGATAGCACAGACCAAGGGCTCGATTACCCTAGTCAGCGAGAGCGCCTTCAGAGTGAAGTCTCAGTCGGGGCAGGGCTCTTATCTAGTAGTCAGGTCGGGGGGAGATTGGAAGTGCGAATGCGCAGACTTCACCGCAAGGCTGACCCCATGCAAACACATCTTAGCATGTTCGTTTCTCCCACACCTGAAGGCGCGGGTTCAGTCTCCGGCAGTTGAACCCGTAATCGAGAACGAGTCTGCCGCGGCTTGCGTCTACTGTCAGTCGAAGTCAGTCGTGAAGCGGGGGTTCGTGAACGGAAAGGCTCGCAAGGTTCAACGGTTCTACTGCAAGGCATGCGGAAAGACCTTCACCCTAGACTTCGGATTCAAGAAGATGAAGAACGACCCGAAGGCCATTACTGCCGCGTTGGATGCCTACTTCCGAGGGCTCAGCCTCAGAGATGTGTCCGACCACCTAGCGCAGTTCTTCGGGGTGAGGGTTCACCCGACTACCGTTCTCCGATGGGTCGAGAAATATACGAAGTCAATCAGCGAGTATGTGAACACGCTCTCGCCTCAGTTGTCGGGAACATGGCACGCGGACGAGGTGTTCCAGAACATGAGGGGGGCGGAGAAGTTCACGACCAAGACGGGGAAGGAAGTCGCAATCGCCTACCTCTGGAATGTGATGGACAGGCGCACACGGTTCTTGATTGCCTCGAAACTGTCCAAGCGTCGGACAGTAGTGGGGGCGATTGCCGCGTTCAAGGAAGCGGCCAAGAATGCGCACGGGAGCGAGCCCGACCGGATATTCACCGACGCGCTCCACGCCTACGGGGAAGGGATAGCGACCGCCCCGTTCTCAAAAGACCCTGAGCACATAAGTCGAGCCGGAGTAGGGAAGCCCCATTCGACCAACAATAGGATAGAGAGGATGAACGGCACGCAGAGGGAACGGTTCAAGGTTCAGAGGGGGTGGAAGTCGATGCAGACCGCCATGCCCGATGGGAACCGCGTATTCTACAACTTCGTGAGGCCACACATGGCGCTGGACGGGCAGACCCCCGCAGAGGCGGCGGGGATTGACCTCAATCTTGAGGGGAACCGATGGATGCAGTTAATCAGGGCGTCCCGTAAATGGGCGGTTAGCACAAAAGACGCAACTTCGACAACTTCGGGGGTCGATGCATAGCAGACGCAGTAGAACCAGAATTCACTGCCCCAACACTGATGTCGGGCTGTGGGGAAGGGTAACAACGTTCCATTACGTATTCTGTCCACCATCCATTGGTGTAGGGAACGTAGATGCCCGGTTTCCGGCTATGCTGAATTGGTTGAACTGGGGAATCCCCAACAATCATGTCCACTGTCGGCGGTCCACCTGTTCGAATCCCGTACCAGCGCCTGATTCCGCAAGATTCCATTCGGCCGCGCACGTCGCGGAGCGCCGCTTCAGTGGATCAGTATCCTGTGGACTGAGTCGGAAGACAGCAGGAGGGCCACCCCGGCGGTCACCGCCGAGGTCGTCTGGAGCTGCACGCCACCCAGACCCCCTGCCCCCGATGCGACTCCAGTTGCGCGGCGGACGGGTGCCGAGAAGCGTAGGTGCCTCGACAGGTTCATGGACTTCAGCGTGAAGATGCCGAACCCGAACATGGAGAGGGCGAGGAACCAGACCCCCTGGACGAAGACGAACCAGGCGAGGAGTATGCCCGCACCCCCGAGCAGCAGCTCCACGATCGAGTTGCGGTCGTTGGTGAGGTGCTGGAAGTACGTGGTCTTGGTCATCTCCTTCTCCGCGCCCGACTTCGGGGTCCTGTAGTGGTAGAACCCCATCCTGTTGAAGACGCCGTAGAAGAAGCCGATCGAGCCGGCCACGAGCATCCCCCCTGAAGCGTAACCCAGGAGCGGGATCAGTATCACGTTGCGGGCGGTCATCAGCCCCTGGACCTTGAGCGCCCAGGCCCCGGACGCGAGCGAGATGATGAATGGGATCGTCACTATCGCCACGTAGACCGGGCTGCTGAAGATCGAGTAGGCCGAAGGGATGAGGTTGAAGACGACGGTGAACGTCGAGAGGAACGTGACTATGATCCAGCTGAGGCTTGAGAAGGGGGCCATCAGCATGAGGAGCAGCCCCGCCCTCTTCCTCAGCGGTACACCCGACCTCAGGACGATGTCCCGCCAGTAGTTGGCTATGCACCTCCACCACCCCTGCGAGGTCCGCGCGACCTGCTTCTTCCACGCCTCAAGCGTCGACGGGTCCTCGCACATTATCTTCACGTTGCTGAGGTAGACGCCCCTCTTCCCTGCGAGGTACATCTTTATCGAAACGTCCGTGTCGTCCGCGATCCTCTGGTTCGACCAGAGCCCCACTTCGACGAGGTCCTTCGTCCGTATGAGCGTCTGTCCCCCCTGGTAGGAGAACGGCGCGTCGATCTGGTACGCCCCCATCTTCGAGATGGTGTCTCCGATGTCCTGGCTCAGGGCGAAGAGCCTGGTGACCAGGTTGTAGTCCCGGTTGTAGTGGCCGTACCTGTAGGAGACGAACGCCGCCCTCGGATGGCCCTCCAGCGACTCGATCCCCTTCGTGAGCACGTCTGGGGAGACGACCGAGTCCGCATCGAGGAGGAGGACGTACTTGCCTGCGACGTACTCCATCGCCCTGTTCAGGGCGCCTGACTTGAAGAACTCCCTCGACGGGCGCCTGGACACCATGGTCTTCACCCCTGTCCGGGCCAGGTCCGCCAGCTTCCTGTCTATGAGGGCCGACGTCTGGTCCGTGGAGTCGTCCGCGACCACGACCTGGATCCTGTCCTTGGGGTAGTCCAGCTTGGCGACGGCGTCCAGGGTCCGCTCTATCACGAACCTCTTGTTGTACGTGGCTATGAGGATCGACACCATCGGGTAGCCGGGCAGCTTCGCATTGGACTTCCCGAGGTTCCTGGGGTACTTCATGGACATGGCCAGGAGTATCACCCAGTAGTACTCCAGCGCCAGGACCGGAGTCCCTATCGCGAGCGTGATGACCTCTAGGAGAAGCCAGATTTGTAGTACCAGCGATCTAACCTCCCGTTGGTCTCCCCATGAGAGCACCTCGTTATGTATGTTTCTGGGTCAAACCGCCTTAACAGGCTCATGTAAAGCCTGAAACCCCCTTGCGCGCCTGGGCCAAGACACTAATAGAGTCCTCCAGGGCGGCCTGCCTGCTTCTCAAGGGAGGGCGCCAGTAGAGACAATGGTTTCGCGCAGGGTCTATTTCGCAGTGTTCGGGTCCGGGCTGGGGCATGTGACCCGCATGCTCGACGTCTCCCAGCGGCTCGACGGCTGCCAGTCGCTCTTTTCGACATCCGGGCAGGGGCTCGACCACGTCAGGTCGAGGGGAGGAATGAGGGCGGCGGTCGAATCACCGGCCCTCGACGTGGAGTGGAGAGGCGAGGGGTTCTCCTCGTGGCACGTCCTCCCCTACTTCCCCTACACCCTCAGCGCCTTCCTGAGGCAGGTCGCGTTCGAGCGGAAGAGCATCGCGAGGTTCGCCCCGAGCGTCGTGGTGTCCGACTCCAGGCTCTCCCCGATCATAGCTGCGAAGGAGATGTCGTACCCGGTGGTCACGATGCTGAACCAGTTCCTCATCTCCTTCCCGCCCAGGTTCAGGACCCCGATGGGCAGG
>DAIDAO010000031.1 GCA_027310575.1 bacterium
GGAACCGGCCCCGGAGCCGGCAGGCGAGGCCCTTGGGGAGCCGGCGTCGTCCCAGATCCCGATAGTGAGCCTGGAGAAGGGGGACTCGCTTGCTGACGTCATAGGGAAGTTCTTCTCGGGCCCGTGGGGGAGGGAGAGGCGAAAGCTCTCGGACGTGAGAGAGGCTCTGCAGTCCTATGGCCTCAACTACCCGAAGCAGTCCGTCGCTGTCGCACTCCTCAGGCTGGCCAAGACCACGAAGCTGAGGCGGTTCAAGGCCGAGGACGGGGAGTTCGTCTACACCTCAGCGACGACTCTCCCCAGCACCCTGCAGACTGCCAGCGAGCAGGTTCTGGACGAATTGGCGGGCACCCGGCCAAACTAATTTAAGCAGACCGGAAATCGGTGGGCGGCGGAGCTGCAAACGGACCTGTCAAGTGAAAGAGAACTTCGTGTTTCAGCAAGCTACGGCGAAGAGAAGGTCGACTTCTCTGGGTCCCCCGAGGTGGTCATGCGTTCCCTCCATGAATACGTGTCCAAATGGATACCCAACATGGACCTGGCCAGAGTCATAAGTGTGAACTATTCCCTGAACGACCTGATACAGTTGTTCAAAGAATACGTCCGGGTCACTCCCGAAGGCCCGAGAGTCTGGGCACAGGACAAGAAGCTGAGTGATAGGGATGTCATCATGTTGCAGCTTGTCGCAGCGAGAATAGCGAGCCTCAGCGGCAAGGCAAGCTCCGACGCCATGGGGGTGTCGGAGATAGAGGCGGCCACGGGGCTCTACCCAAAGACGATAAGCTCGCGGCTGAGCGAACTTACGAAGTCAGCCAACGTTGAGCGCGTGGACTCGGAACAGGGAGGGAAGTACAGGATAACGACCGTGGGGACGAACCGCCTCGGCGAGCAGCTCTCGAAGAAGTTCAGGCCTACCCCTTGAAGGGGTACTTCTGGACGTACATGTAGTTCCTCATGCTCCCGTCCCGGAAGAGCGAACCCTCTCGCACCAGGTCCACCAAGGTGTGTGACACCGCGGTCCTGTCGTAGTGGTATCCCCTCCGGCTCATCTCTTCGTGTACCTCCGACAGGGCCCTCGGCGTGGCGAACCAACCCTCCTTCCACATTGCCGTGATTACGCTCCTGCTCGTCTCGCCCTTCCTGTCGCCTGGGCCGGGTTCCTGAGAATCAACCAGGACTGGCTCCTTCGACGCCATCCCTGCGAGAACGCTTTCCACGGCCTGCTGAACCCTATCTTCCCGAGTGGTGATCTCCACCTCCCATGCCCCACGCTTGAGCCTGATGGTCACACTGGAGGGCTTCTCGGTCTCGGACAACTCGATCTTGTTGCGCTTGTTGTCCAAGATGCCATTATTTGAATTGGAGACTGCATCCGCCGAACGCAGCAGGACTGTGCTCTCCAAGGCGTGCCGTGCTCGCTCCCGCGGCCTTTATAATGATTGTGCATGTTGCGCATATGTTGCGCAATCCTTATGTACCTAGGTGACAATAGCCCATGTTGCGCAACATGGCCATAGCAGCACTTCCCGTGGAGGACGGACAGCTCGGCTTCTTCGACGCGCTCGCAAGAGAGTTCGAAGAGGCGTTCGCTGAGCTCACCGAGAGCGCCGAAAGGGAGCTCGCAGGCAGGGCGTTCGTCTTCAGCCGCTACGGGAGGGAGCTCTATCCGTACTTCGAGGCGACAGACGCCGACCTGGTCCCTGGGTGCATAATTCCCATAAAAGAAGGGCGACCGGTCGCGTCCGTCGACTCGACGTGCGTCCTCGTGGGCGAGACGTCACAGGGCGCCCTGTACGCAGCAAGGACAGCGGTCGGGGTCTCCTACGAAGGTTCCCTGCGCCGCTTCTTCAGGCTCGGGCCGATACTCGTGTACGCGAACGCGGGGGGGCTCAGCGGGCTCACCTCTCACATTCCGTCGTCCGAGCTCGACCTCCTCCTCTCCGACCGCGCGGTCGCCGAGAGGTTCATCCGCAACACGGTCGAGCACAGGGTGATCGAGGCGATGGCGTCAGGCGCAGGCGAGACCATAGTCATGGCCGACGGCTCCCTCAAGCACCCCATGGGCCAGCTCGCGAGCTCGTTACTGCGCCGCGGTGCGGCTGGGAGGTCGATGGTCGGCTTCTCAAAGTCGAGCAACCTCATCCTCTCCGAAGACGTGATGGGCGCGCTTTCGCGTACCCGCGAGCCCTCATTCCATGTCCTCGACCACGGCCCTGTGAGCACCGTGCTCGCCAAGTTCACCCCAGACGGGCTCGTCTTCCGGCTCGACATAGCCGCCCCGGAGTCCCCCGAGGCGACCCTCGGAAGGATAATGTGGAACGACGCGTTCGCCTCCGGCTATCCCGACTCCCTGAAGGTGGCCCACCACCTCTCGATCTTTTCGAAGGCCGACGACCAGGCGCTCAAGGCGTTCGTGGCGAAGCGCTTCAGGGTCCGCCAGCTCCATGCCTTCCCTCTGAGGAAGATCGCCCTCGGGAGCTTCAGGGGGGCGGCGTAGACGAAGATCCTCAAGAAGGAGTCGGACGACATCCTGGTCATCGCCTCCCCGCACGAGCGAGTGCGCGTCGGGGACTACCTCGTGGTCTCGGAGCCCCAGAGGAGCCTCGTCCTCCAGGTCTACGACGAGCGGTATCTCGACGTCGAGGGGATAGAGGAGGAGATAGCGAGGGAGGAGGTCCTTTCGGCCTCGGCCCCGGGGGTGACGTCCGACCCGACAGAGCTCACGACGATCTCGACCCTGATACGCGACATGAGGATACTGCTCTGCAAGGCCCGCGGGACGATCTCTGACGGGAGGCTCACGCCGAGGGCGAACTGGATGCCGTCGCGGACCAGCTCGGCAGTGAAGCGGCTGATGATAGAGGACCTGGCCGGGGCGGTCGCGCCCCTAGGGGTGAGGGACATCCGCCTAGGCACTGTCGACGGCGAGTCCGCCTTCGCGATACCCGCCGAAGCGCTCGACGGGAGGATAACCGTCATCACGGGCCGGAAGGAGTCGGGGAAGTCCCACCTCGCGAAGATCCTGCTGAGGGGGCTCATGGCCAACGAGGCGTACTCCGTGATATTCGACCTCAACGACGAATACGGGACGGTCGGGATGAGGGAGGACGGGTCCGACGCCGGAGACGGCCGGAAGGTGAAGGTGCTCCGCCCGGGGAGGGAGCTGAAGTTCTCCCTCGCGTCTGTCGGGCTCAGGCCCATCACCAGCCTGCTGTCGCACTCCCTCGAGATGCCCGGGACCTCGCTCAGGGAGTTCGTGAAGATCTGGGAGCAGCTGGACAACAGGGACGAGCTGTCCCTGGCCTCCCTCGAGTCTGCGATACAGCAGTGGAGGTGCAACGAGTTCGTCCGGGACGCCCTCTTCGCGAGGTATAACACGATCGCCTCCTGCGGGCTCTTCACCGACTCGCCTCACCAGCAGTTCGACCTCCAGGACTTCTTCTCGCTGAACAGGTCCGGGGGCGCGCTGGTGGTCTCGCTCAGCGGCGTCTCGCCGCTCAACAGGAAGATGGTTGTGGAGCTGATACTCTCGAAGCTCGTCGAGCTGCTGGAGCGGAGGAAGATACCGCCGGTCTTCCTCTTCGCTGAGGAGGCGCACCTGTACCTCAGGGACACGTACTGGGAGGACCTCATCACCAGGATGCGTCACTTCGGCGTGTTCACGGTCTTCGTGACCAACCAGCCCGACGCCATCGACCAGAAGATCTACCGCCAGGTGGACAACATATTCCTCTACAACTTCAGCAGCGACTCGGACCTCAACCTCGTAGCGCAGGCCTCGATGGCAGACTCGGACACGGTGAGGGCGATAGTGAGGACCCTCCCGCCGAGGATGTGCCTCCTCCTCGGGTACGCGGTGAGGAACCTCCCGGTGGTCGTCGGCGTCGACCCCATCGACGCCCCTGCGTCAGGGCTGACCAGGCGCTTCTTCCGCGAACCCCTGGCCAGGGCGGCCGCCGAGCCTGCGTCCCAGACCTACGGCTCGTAGTAGACGACGACCTGGCCGGAACCCCCGCTCCCCCCTGCGGCTCCGCTTCGCGTGGAGCACGCGGACGTCGGCGAGTACGACCCCCCGGCCCCTCCCCCGCCGGCGCCAGTGTTCGGAGGCGCGCTCCCTCCGGGCATCCCAGACCCGCAGGAGGTCGCCGCGCTTCCTCCGCTCCCGCCGTTGGAGAACGGCGAGGCGGAGCCTCCCCCGCCCCCCAGCGCGCACGCACCCGACGCTCCGGCAGAGCTTGTGAACAGGCCCCCGGAGGCGAACGACCCGCTCCAGCTCCCGGCCCCTGGCGGGGTCGCGAGCGAGCTCCCCCCGCCTCCTCCCCCGCCGTAGAGCGTCTGCCGCATCGCGTTCGCCGGGGAGCCGGCAGCGGACGAGGTCCCGCCTGGGATGCCGTCCCCGCTCCCACCCGCGGCAGCCTCGCTCGGGCCGCAGGAGCTCCCGCTCCCCCCGTTGTAGTTGTAGTAGCTCCCCCCTCCGCCCTGCCCTCCCCCGCACGCCATGAGGCTCCCGAAGGAGCTCGCGCCCCCGTCGCCCCCCTTTCCTCCGCTCGTGACGTACCCGCCTGCGGAGCCGCCTGCCCCGCCCTGGCCGACTGTCACGGACACCGACGCAGCCCCTCCGAGGCTCACGAAACCCTGCACGAGGCTCCCCACCCCTCCGCCTCCCCCGCCTCCGTTCCCAGAGGGCCCGGTGCTGTAGGTCGCGCTGCCGCTCCCCCCTCCTCCCCCGCCCCCGCCCACGCAGACGACGTAGGCGTAGGCGACGCCGCTGGGGACGTTCCAGGTCACCGAGCCGGAGAACCTGACCTGCACCCAGCCCGCCGACCCCCCGCCTGCGGTGTACCAGAACACGCTCCCCATGGTCGTGACCAGACCGACGGACGCCCCGCTGGGGCTCCCAGCCAGTATCTGGTCGAACTTCGAAGCGCAGGTCGCGGCCCCGGGCGTGCATATCTGGGACGGGATCAGGGCGCCGACCGACACCCTTCCACCCGTCGGGACTTCGGCTGACGCTGCGAGCGGGTACGCGGTCCCGTTCGGGTAGAGCAGGACGACGTACGCGATCGCGACCGACGGCCCCTCGTCCGTGGCCTCGAGCCCGGACGGCCCCGTGCTGAACGTCATCGACTCGGCCCCCCGCCGGGAGGCTGCGGCCTGCGCCTCCTGCTCCGCCTGTGAAGTCTGGGCCTGGAGGCCGGAGACGTACGCCATGGAACCGAGCGCCAGGAGGAAGACGACCACGAAGAAGACAGTCCCGACCACCGAAGCGACCCCCCTGCGGCCCGTCTGGAGCCTCATCCCGCCACCCTGCTACGCGGGCACGACCTCGACCGCCAGGGTCTGCTGGGCCCCGTCCGAGGCGGTCACGGTCACCTGGCAGACTCCCCCGGGCTGGAAGGAAGCCCCCTGGATCACGAGGGTCACCACGACCCCTGCCCCTGGGGCGAGCGTCTCCCCTATCGCGACCGAGCCCGGACCTGCGCTCATGGATGGGCAGGTCGAGGTGAGCACTGCGCGTCCCAGTGGGTCGTAGACAGTGTAGCAGTAGGTCGCGGCCGGCTGGACCGCCGAGGTGGAGATGACGAAGGAGCCCAGCGGCGCGCTCCCGCTGTCGTACACCGTCAGGCTCTCCACTGCGACGAGCTCCCCCTGGCGTATCGTGGCTCCTGCCACGTAGACTGCGGGTCCTCCGCCGGGCGAGACGATGTCCGCCGCCCCCCTGTACACGAGCCCTGAGCCCCCGACCGCCACCCCGATCAGCACGAAGACCTCGAGGTAGGCCGAGACCCCTCTGCGCCGCTCAGGTCTCAATCTGCACCTCGGCCCCTCCGGAGTCGACAGCGAAGACGACGAGGCCCGGGCTGTGGGCGCAGGATCCCAGGCTGATCTGGAACTGCGCCATCGTCCCCGGAGTAACGACCGGGTAGCTCGCGGCGTACATGGTCGAGTTGACTATGACCTCGGCGGGGGCGAAGGGGGTGGTCCCGTAGTCGAAGAGCGACAGCGTCAGGAGCGTCCCTTCCCCTGTCCCCTGGTACGTCGGACACGACCCGGACGGCGCGACCGTGGCGTAGATCATGCTGAGCTGCACGCCTGACGCGGCGCCCTGCGCAGACGCTGCGAGTGCCGCGGACCCGTCCCCCTGGTTGATCGTCCCGACCGCCGCTGCTACGACCGCTCCGCCCAGCGAGAGCGTCACGCCTACCATGAGCATCGAAGCGTAGAGCTCGCTTACTCCGCGTCGCCCTGCGCGCCTTGAACAAAACGGGGGAAGGGCCGTGGCCGGGCCCTCCTACTGGGATATCACGGTGACCTGCGCCGAGGCTGAGCCGAAGAGCACGTTGATGGTGACCGGCTGGCCCGCTGACCAGTAGGTACCCGACGGCAAGGGTCCGTTCACGACGAAGGAGGTCTCCGCCCCCGGCGCGAGCGGGCTGGCGCCCGTCGCATAGAAGGTGAGGGGACCGGTGGTGGTGCTGACAGCCCAGCTCAGGGTGCCGCCGTACGCTATGCAGGAGCCGGAACACGATGGCGTTGTCACGCTGGTCCCGGCGATCACCACCTGGCAGGACTGGGCAGTGCAGGTGATCGGGCTCCCCCCGTTGTTCTTCACAGACACAGTTATCGCGGCGGGGGCCGGTGATCCTGCTCTGAGAGAGGCTCCTACGACTGTGATGCTCGTGTTCGCCGTGGCGCTGTTGACGAGGTTGTAGACCGAGGCGCTGACCACGCCTCCAACGCCCAGGACGGCCGCGATGATGATGAAGAGGTCCATGCTCTGTGATATCGCGCTGCGGCGTCTGCTGATTTTCATGCCGAACGACCCCCGGGCCCCATTTAACGCCCCACCCGCGCCGCCTATGCCGACAGAAGCTGGGCCAGCGAATGTGAGCTCAGCAGGGCCATGGCCGCGATTGCAGAGGCGGCAAGCGCGACGTTCAGCGACGCTCTGAGGGTGTTCTTCACAGTGAGGTCCGTGATCTTCGCGCCGATGAGCCCGAGGGAAGCGGCAGACACGACGATCAGCAGGTCGGCGACCTGCGTCAGCCCGGGGGGCACAGCCCCGAGCTGGAACCCGTTGACGTGCAGGGTCGAGAAGCCCGGGGCGACCCTGCTGCTGAAGGACGAGAGCACCCCCTCCACGAACGACACGCCGAACGCGAGCAGGAGCGGGGAGATGTACGACAGGATGAGGTAGGGCTTCATCTCTGCGCTCGAGCTCTGCCTCATGCCCGTGAGCCGGGTCGCGAAGCTCGAGATCTGGTACACAGTGTCGACAGTGCCTCCCCCGGAGCGGCTCATCTGCCCCAGGAGCAGGAACGTCAGCTTCCCGAGCCTGCTCCTGCACTCCACCCTGACCTCGTCGAGCGGGACCCCGGCCCTCAGCTGGGCGGCCACCTTCGACATGACGCGCCCGAAGCGCGGGTTGTGCTGCCCGGCTGCCTCCAGGGACATCACCGCCCTCGCCAGGTCGTATTCCTGCCTCTTGTACTCGAGCAGGTCCCTGAGGAACCTCGACACCCCCTCGTCGACATCCTTCGTCTCCGTGAGCTGCTCCCTCACCGAGAGCCCGTACAGCACGAAGAAGATGAAGAGCGCACCCGCTATCCCGACCCAGGCCAGGCCAGCCGCGACCCCTGCCAGCGCTGGGGGTACCGCCAGCGCGACCGCCCTCCATGCCTTCCCCGCGACTGCCTCCTCGCGGGAGGGCTGCATCCTCCCAGCCAGGTAGAGCAGGAATATGGTGAACAGCGGGACTCCGAGCCCGGTGAACACCACGAGCCCCACTATCGATAGCCCGGGCGAGAAGACCCCCACGACCATGAGCAGGAGCGGGACCACGCCGAAGACTGTGATCATCATGCTCCCGATTATCCCGACCCTCCCGACGTACCTCGTCCACCGGTCCTCGAGGTCCTTCAGCAGGGCGCCGCTCTCTCCGACGAGGTAGAACGGGACGTCCCCGCCGCTCCTCGCCTTGCTCGTGTACCCCAGCAGGAACTCGCTGAACCTCCTGGAGGGGTGGCTCGACGCGAGCCTTTCGAGCGCGTCGTTCGCGTTCATCCCCAGTATCTCGACGTCCCTCTTCACGAGCAGCGCCTCCTTCCCTATGTGCTCGAAGACGTCCCTCCCCGCGAGGTCCCTGAACACGGAGTAGAGCGGCACCCCCGCGCCCCCCAGGACGCTGACCAGCATGGCGAAGAACGGGAGCTCCCTCTCCACCCCCTCCCCTCTCTGCGCCACGCTGTCCCTGAGCTTCAGCTCCGGTCCCAGGAAGAAAGCGAGAGGGGCGGCGCCCGCAAGGAAGAGCCACGGCGAGACGAGCGCCCCGCCCGCGACTGCAGCCGGGGCGGCAATCAGCGCGGAAGCGAACGTCCTCCTTACTGACTCTCCCGCGATCGCAGCCGGGTTCCCGATCTTCCCTGCGCGCCTGAGGAGGCCGGCGTACTTCGCGGACCTGGCCCGGACCAGCCTTGCCGAAGGCCGGGAGCGCATCAATGCAGCTAGGACTTCCAGCCCGTCTCCCCTCGGTGCCCCGACTCCTCGACCGAGAACTCCCTGACCATCTTCGAAAGGGCGAGGGGGGTGAGCCCGCCGGCAGCTATCTGCCCGGAGATCCGTGCCGCCCTGACCGAGAGGCTCCTCTGCACCGCGGCCGGGGTCCAGCCGAAGCTCTCGGCGATCTCGTTGAGCCGGAACGACTTGTCCAGCACCTCCGCAGGCGTCGTCGGGGAGAACGAGTCGGACGCGGGGTCATACCGGAACACGTTCAGTATCTCGTGGCCGTCCGGCCCGCCCGGCCTGACCTCGTCGACGCTGACGACCCTCCTGACAACCCTGCCGTCCTGGAGGACCACCTTCCTCATCGTGGCTATCGCTGTGATGTCTCGGACGTGCCCGGTCGAGAAGCGCATGGGAGGGGTCGTCAGCCGCTGGACGCACCTCTCGGCGTTCTCTGCGTGGATCGTGGTCATGGTCGAGAACCCGAGGGTGATGGCCGCGGCAACGGTCTCCGACTCCTCCCCCCGCATCTCCCCCAGGCTGAGTATCGTCGGAGAGAACCGCAGGGCGAGCTTCAGCAGTTCGGGGAGCCCGTATTCGTACCGTCCCGCAGTCGGCGAGAGCCCCGCCCTGAAGGGCCTTGTCTTGAGCCGCTGCCAGTGGAGGTGGTCCGGGAGGCTGATCTCGAGCACGTCCTCAGCCGTGACTATCTTGCACTTCGGGTTCGCCATTGCGAGTATCGCGTTCATCAGCGTGGTCTTCCCCGAGTTCGTCTCGCCAGCGATGAGCACGTTGGTGGTCCTTTCGAGCAGGAGCCAGAAGTAGGCGGCCATGAGCACGGACAGGGTCTTGTGCGCGTGCACCTCCTCGTAGGAGGCTGCCAGCTCAGGGAGCCCCTGCAGCGAAAGGGCTGGCCAGCGGGCGTGCTCCTGGGCGGCCAGCTGCGCGAGCGTGATCGGGCTCTCCTTCTGCTTCCTTATGGTGAACGTGGACCCGGGCCTCGATATCTCGTCCCCGAGCGTGGCTGTCACCCTCCTGTCAGCGCGTCCGTGGAGCGTGACCTCGAGCGACGGCTGGGCAAGGGACACGGTGGTGCCGCCGAGCTGCGCGAGCCTCCTGACGAAGGCCTGCAGCCGCTCTTCCGAGGGATAGACCACGTCTGTCTCCATGAACATGTACTGGCTGAAGTCCCTGTGGAGGACCCGGACCGGGCGGTCGAAGCGGCAGCAGGAGATCTCCTCAAGGCAGTCGTCGTTCACCAGGGGGTCCGCCTCCCAGAAGCCCGAGAACTCCCTCATCAGGTAGTAGAGGAGCTTCTCGTGCGAGCCGTCGACCACGTCCGCGATCCCCAGCCCCTCGGCCGTCCTCGTGACGTAGTCCGAGACTACCTCGCGCGGGTCCCCCGCCGCTTCCGCAGGTATCGAGTCGAGCAGGTTCGCGCGGAGGAGCTCGAGCGCCTTCAGCTCTTCGGGGTCGAGCTTCGGGAGCCTGACGAGGTACCTGCCGAGCCCGTCCTCGTCGACCACGAACACCTGCGCTGACGAGTCGGGGCTCCCTCCGGAAGGGACGCGGTAGGTGTCGAGCACCCCTGAGATCTGGTCCGGGGGAGGCACGGCAGCGGGGGCGGGCGCCTTCTCGAACGCGCCGTCTCGGGCTTCCCCCCTCCTGAAGAGCTGCCACACCCTGGACATCCCCACATCAGGATTTGTCCGGCTTATAACGCGCCAGCCCCGGACGCCGCTGCGTCTGCGGACGGCAAAGGATTTGACAGCGGCCCGCAGGCTCCCCTGCCGTTGAAGACGCTGGAGGTCGACCTCGACGTCCCGGAGGGGGACCAGCTGATCATCGGACAGGCACACTTTATCAAGACCGTGGAGGACCTGTACGAGGCGCTCGCTACCGCAGTCCCGGGCCTGAAGTTCGGGCTCGCGTTCTGCGAGGCTTCGGGGAAGGCCCTTGTCCGGTCGGAGGGCTCGGACGGGGAGCTGGAGAAGCTCGCCAGCGGCTACGCGGCCCGGATTGGCGCCGGCCACTCCTTCGTGGTCCTGCTCAGGGGGGCGTTCCCGATCAACGTGATGAACAGGATGAAGTCCGTCGAGGAGGTCGCCGGGGTCTTCTGCGCCACCTCCAACCCGGTCACTGTCATCGTAGCCGAGACCGGGAGGGGGCGTGGTGTCCTGGGGGTCGTGGACGGCGTCTCCCCCAAGGGGGTCGAGGGCCCTGCTGACCGGGCGGAAAGGCGGGAGTTCCTCAGGAAGATAGGGTACAAGCGCTAGACCGGGCGTTCGGAGCTATTCACGTGGCATATGGTGAGAAGTGAAGAACAGTTTCACATATCCCCCACAATATTGACTGAAAATTTGATACATTCCCTTAATAGGAGGCGCCCTACTCTCATCATTGGTGGTCAGAGGCATGTACACCAGCGCGGAACAGACGGCTGCACCGACCTGCGGGGTCTGCGGCCGGAAACTGGAGGTCGGTTTCCACTTCACATGCCACATCTGCGGCGCCAGCTACTGCTACGCCCACGCTCCGCAGAAGTGCGACCACGCGAAGCTGAGGCAGGCCCCCAGGAAAGCCCCTCTGGTCAGATAGGGATAATTCCGCTCCAGCCGTGACCCCTGTCGTTGAAAGCCTACCTTTCCGTGCCCATGATCGCCAACCGCGCACTGGAGAGGGCGCAGCTCATGGCCAAAGCCATTAGGGAGTCGGGATACGAGATCTCCTCGCCGTGGGTCCTCGGCCCCATCGAGCACCAGGGCCCGTCTGCAGTGAACGTCTTCCGCCGCGACACCGAAGGCGCGGAGCGGTGCGACGTGCTCGTGGCCGACGTCACAGAGCCGAGCATAGGCGTGGGGATGGAGATCATGGCAGCATACAAGGCCGGGCGAAGGATCATACTCGTCGGGAAGAGAGGAAAGGTCACCTCCCGGATGCTCGCCCACATGGACCGGAAGGAGACCGTCGAGTACGACAGGGACGAAGAGGCGTATGAGGGACTGAGGCGCATCCTCGGCCGCGGGGAAAAACCGATTTAACCCCCGGCGCAGCCGCAGCCCGCACATTGAAATCCGAAGTGAGGTCGAAATCTGCGCCTGCTCCCGTCGGGCCCTACTCGCAGGCGGTCGACGCAGGGGCAGTCTACTGCGCAGGCCAGGCAGGCATCGACCCCTCTAGCGGTAACCTCGAGCAGGGGGTCGTCGCCCAGACCGCACGGGCTCTCTCCAACCTCGACGCGGTGCTGTCTGCGGCAGGGCTCGGGCTCAGGAACGTGGTCAAGACCACTGTGTTCATGACCGACCTCGGCGAGTTCGCTTCGATGAACGAGGAGTACGCCAGGCACTTCGCCCCTCCCTACCCCGCGAGGTCCACGGTCCAGGTCACTGCGCTCCCGAAGGGCGCGAAGGTCGAGATAGAAGCGATAGCCGTCCGGTGACCTACTTGGGCGACCAGGACTTCCTGTACGGCCCGCGCCTGCGCCTGCGGGACTTCCTCTTCCGCTCCGCCCTGTTCAGCAGCCTGTCCTGATCCTGGCTCATTTCTTCATCTTCGAGAAGGCCACGATGCTGACCATCCCAGCGACCCTGAAGGCCAGCTCCTTGTAGACGAGCGACTCTCGGGAGTCTGGCATGGCCGCGACTATGGGGGTGCCTGCGTCCGAGTGCTCCCTCACAGCTATGCCAAGGGGTATCTCGCCGAGGAAGTCCACGTCCCTCTCAGCCGCGATCTTCCTCCCACCCCCCTTCGAGAAGATGTACGACTTCTCTCCGCAGTGCGGGCATACGAAGTAGCTCATGTTCTCCACCACCCCGAGTATGGGGACGTTGAGCCGCCTGAACATCGCCAGAGCCTTCGCGGCTATGTTGAGGGCTGCGTCCTGGGGGGTGGTGACGATCAGGACCCCTCCGAGCGGTACCGTCTGGGCCAGCGTGAGCGCCGAATCGCCGGTCCCAGGAGGAAGGTCCACCACCAGGTAGTCGAGCTCCCCCCACTCGACCTGGGTGAGCAGCTGGCGGACGGCCCCGGCCACGAGCGGCCCCCTCCAGATGACGGGGGTCTCTTCATTGTAGAAGAAGCCCAGGGACGCGACCTTCGCCCCGTGAGCCACCGGGGGTATCACCCTCTCGTCCCTCACCTCGGGGGGCGCCCTTATCCCCATCATCAGCGGTATGTTGGGCCCGTAGACGTCTGCGTCGAGGATCCCGACCTTCGCCCCGGAAGCAGCTAGGGCGACCGCCAGGTTCACGGCGATGGTCGACTTCCCTACCCCACCTTTTCCGCTGGCCACCGCGATGATGTTCTTGACCCCCATGAGCATCTCGGCGTCGGAGTAGTCTCTCGTGGCGAAGACGACCGACCCTGTCTTCATCTCGACCTGCTTCACGCCAGGGATCCCCTCGACTGCGCTGCGGGCCGACTCCTCGAGCCTTGTCCTGAGGGGGCACGCGGGGGTCGTGAGGTTCAGGACGAAGGTCACCCTGCCCCCTTCCACCTTCACCCCTTCGACCATGTGCAGCGAGACTATGTCCCTCCCCAGCTCGGGGTCCTTCACGCCCGCAAGTGCCTTCAGGACGTCAGCTTCGGTCGCCATCTTGTCCGGAGCCTCCGTAGCGGCCTTAAAATTCTAGCCCCTATCAGGAGTCTTTATTCTGTCCTTGAAGGTGGCGTCAGCCGGATTGCGAAAGGTCGAGGTCATCCCGCTGGCTGGCATCCCTGAAGTCGAGGAGGGGGCGGACCTCGGGAAGCTCATCCTGTCGTCGGCGAGGAAGAACGCGCTCGACCTCCTCGACGGGGACGTGCTCGTGGTGAAGCAGAAGATCGTGTCGAAGGCCGAAGGACGCCTCGTCAGGCTGGACGGCGTGACCCCAGGCCCGGAGGCGAAGCTCCTGGCGGGGGAGCAGGGGAAGGACCCGAAGCAGGTGGAGCTGATCCTGCGCGAGTCTGTCAGGGTGGTGAGGGCGGGGCACGGCGTGATAATCACAGAAACCAAGCACGGATTCGTCTGCGCCAACTCGGGCATAGACCAGTCCAACGTAGGGAAGGGGTACGTGGCTCTGCTCCCGCTCGACCCGGACAAGAGCGCAAGGCGGATCAGGCACACCCTCGAAGGAGCGACTGGGAAGGCGCTGGCTGTCCTCGTGACCGACACATTCGGACGGCCGTGGAGGATCGGCCAGACCGACGTCGCGATCGGCTGCTCCGGGATCGCGCCCCTCGTGAGCTACGCGGGCAAGAAGGACAAGTTCGGCTACGAGCTCAGGGTCACGGAGCCGTCGGTCGTGGACGAGATAGCTGGGGCTGCGGAGCTCGCCCTCGGGAAGCTCGCCGGGATGCCTGTCGCTGTCGTGCGCGGGGTGGGCTACAAGCCAGGGGAGGGAGGGGTCCGCTCGATGATCATGCCCAGCGAAAGAGACCTCTTCAGGTGAGAGCGTGAAGGTGGTCGCACTCGCCGGAGGGACTGGATCTGCGAAGCTGCTCCGGGGGCTCCAGGGGCTCTCCGTCAGGCTCACGGCGGTCGTGAACGTGGGGGACAACGCCTGGATGTACGGGGTGTACGTCTGCCCGGACGTAGACGTGGCGACCTACGCGCTCGCGGGGATAGCGAGCAGGGCGACGGGGTGGGGGATAGAGGGCGACTCGTTCGAGGCGCTGGATGAGCTGGCGAAGCTCGGCGAAGAGACCTGGTTCAGGCTGGGGGACAGGGACCTGGCGGTGTGCCTCCTCCGCACGCAGATGCTCAGAGAAGGGGCTACGCTGACCGAGGCGACCGACCGGATACGCCGAGGGCTGGGGGTGAAGAGCAGGGTCCTCCCTGCGACCGACTCCGGGGTCGAGACCTGGATCGCGACCTCGAAGGGGGAGATGCACCTCCAGGAGTTCTGGGTGAAGGAGAAGGGGGAGCCGCGGGTGAAGGGGGTGAGCTACAGGGGGGCGCGGACCGCGGACGCGACCCCGCAGGTCCGGTCCGCGATACTCTCGGCCGACAGGGTGGTCGTCTGCCCAGCCAATCCGGTCACGAGCATCGGGCCGATGCTGGCGCTCCGCGGGTTCGCCGGCCTCCTTTCCGAGACGAGCGCGCGCGTGGTCGCAGTCTCGCCGATGGTGGGGCGCGCGCCGATCAGCGGCCCTGCCGGGAAGTTCATGAGGGCCATGGGCATGGTCCCTGACTCTTCCGCCGTGGCCAGGCTCTATTCGAAGTTCCTCGACTGCATGCTGATCTCCGAGCAGGACCGGGCGATGAAAAGCAGCATCGAGTCTCTCGGCCTGCGATGCGTCACCTCCGATACGATGATGGCTGGCCCCGCCGACGAGGCGCGTCTCGCAGCGGAGGCGCTCGAGATATGAACCCGGTAGCAGTGATCGTCCCGGTCAAGTCCGCTGGCAGGAAGTCCAGGCTCTCCGGCCTGCTCGGGAAGGCCGAGAGAGAGGAGTTCGCGCGCCTCCTGCTGGCTGACGTCCTGCACGCCCTGCGGGGGGCGGGCATGCTGGAGTCGTGCTATGTCGTGTCCCCGGACGCCGAGATGCTCTCCCTGGCCGCCGGATGCGGCGCGCAGAACGTGACCGAGCCAGGGGACGAGGGGGTGAACTCGGCGGTCGCCAGGGGGCTCAGAGCCGTCCGCGGGCCCTCGAGCGTCCTGGTCCTCCCGTCCGACCTCCCCCTGCTCGAGGCCCCGGAGCTGAGGCGCCTCCTTGGCGCGGGCCCGCCGGCCGTGGGCGCTGTGATAGCCCCCTCACGCGGGTTCGACGGCACCAACGCCCTGCTCTTTTCGCTGGCTTCGCCCCTCCCGCTCAGCTACGACGACAACAGCTTCTGGAACCACCTTGCGGGCGCGGCTCGCAGAGGGCTCTCCGTCCGGGTCTGCACGGAGCCGGGCCTGATGTTCGACGTCGATTCTGCCGAAGACTTCTCTGCCCTCGCGCGCTCGGACTCCGCAAGGCCTTCGGCCAGGTTCGCCCGGAGGGTGCTCCGGTGACCAGCCTCCTCATACGGGACTGCACGGTCGCTGGTGTGCCGTCATCTTCAGTCTACATGGCCGGTGGGAAGGTCGCGCGGATCTCGAAGGGGGAAGTCTCTGTCCCGGAGGGGACGGAGGTCGTGGAGGCGAACGGCGGGACCCTCCTCCCAGGCATGATCGACTCCCACTGCCACCCATTCGAGTACGGATGGCTGAAGAGGAGCGTCGACCTCAGGGGCGTGAGCAACGTGACTGGGATCCGCCTCAGGCTCCAGGCAGGGGTGCTGAGGTCCAGGCCCGGGGAGTGGGTGTTCGGGATGGGATGGAACCAGGAGGACTTCCCAGGGAGGAAGATGCCGCACCGCGCCGACATAGACGAAGTGAGCCCCTCGAACCCGGTCGTGCTGACCAGGGTCTGCGGGCACATCGCAGTGATCAACAGCAGGGCGGTCGAGGAGCTCGGGTTCGGCTCCAGGGAGGGGGCGGAGTACGAGCGCGACTCCGGGGGCCTGACCGGGATAGTGAAGGAGGGCGCCCTGGTCGAAGCGTACAGGCGTATCCCACGCAGCGCCGAGAGGTGTGCGGCCGACCTGCAGGCTGTCGAGGCCGAGGCAGCGAGGGCTGGCCTTACCGCCCTCCACTGCGTCGTCTCCCCCGAAGGGTACCGCGAGGAGCTGGCCGCCCTGCTGCAGCTCGAATCTGCAGGCTCCCTCTCCCTGCGGTACAGGGTCTACTTCCCCCCGGAGGCCATGGAGTTCGTGGAGGCGGAGAAGCTGGCCGCGGCGCCCAGGGGCCAGAGGGTGCGCCTGAACGGCGTGAAGATCTTCGCAGACGGGTCGCTGGGCGCAAGGACGGCCGCCCTCCGCGAGCCCTACGCCGACGACCCGTCGAACTCCGGGATCCTTCGCATGACGGACGAGGATCTGTCCGCGCTCGTCGAGCGCGTCGACGCGAAGGGGTTCCAGGCGATAATCCACGCGATAGGCGACAGGGCTGTCGAGCAGGCGGTCGACGCGCTGGCCAGGGTCACGGGGACGAAGAACCCGAGGCGTCACAGGATCGAGCATGCGGCCGTCCTCCCGAAGGACCTGCGAGACAGGATGGCGAGGCACGGGATCCGCGCGGCCGTCCAGCCGCTCTTCGTCACCTCAGACACCTGGGCTGTCGACCGGCTGGGAGAGGAGAGGGTGAGGGACCTCTACCCCTTCAGGTCGATGCTCGAAAGCGGGATCCTGGCCTCTGGGAGCTCGGACTCCCCTGTGGAGTCGATGAGCCCGATCCTCGGAATCTGGGCGTCCATGACGCGGGGCGGGGCGGCCCCGGAAGAGTCGCTAAGCCTGGACCAGGCGCTTGCCATCTACACGTCGAATGCCGCTTCGAACGGGTTCGACGAGGCGGCCATCTCCGAGGGAGGGCCGGCCTGCATGACGCTCCTCGACTCGGACATCGCGGGGATGCACCCTGCGCTGCTGAGGAAGGTGGGGGTCCTCGCGACTGTCGTGGACGGGGCGCTCGTCCACTCCTACGGCTCAGGCTAGGCCTTCTGGAACTTCCCCGACTTCCCGTCGTACCTGAGGAGCCCCGCGTAGATGGCCCAGTGGATGAGGAGCGTCCGTATGAGCGACTCGTTCATCTCCGGCTGGTAGTGCCACTTCAGCCCGATTTCGTTCAGGCTATCTGCCACCTGCGACGCAGTGATCGGCCTCCCCTTGGAGGCGAGCTCGAGCGCTGTCCGGAAGGGCTCGATCCCCGCTATCCTGTCCTTCAGCATCTTCAGCTTGTTCTTCGACGTCTTCTGGAACTTCAGGCCGAGCTCAGTCAGGTGCACGTCCCCCTTCTCCGTCCGCACGAGCCCGAGCATCTCGGCCGCGTCCAGGACCGGGAGGAGGACTGCGATGTCTGCGCCCATCTCGTCGGCCAGCTTGGGCGCGTCGACCTTCCCACCGATGCTCCCGGTTATCTCGACCAGGCTGATCACCTGTCCGCCTCTGACGTTGCCAGGCATTATCAGGGCAGTGGGGAGCGGCCTGTGGGGCTCAGCCAACTAGCTCGTCCCCCAGCCGGCCGGCCTCCACGATTTAAGCAGGTGAGAGCCCCTCATGATAGCAGAGAATACACCCTGTCCACCCACTGAAAGAACTCGTCGGACTTCTTGTTCCTCGGCCTCGGAAGGTCGACCTTCAGCTCGCCCACGACGTGGGCGGGCCTGGACGAAAGGACGATGACCTTGTCAGCGAGCTCGATTATCTCCTCCACGTTGTGGCTGACGAGTATCACAGACTGCACGGAGGTCTGCGGGCTGATCAGGAGCGTGTGCATCTCCCTCCGCAGCCTCTCGGCCGTGAGGTCGTCCAGGGAGCTGAAAGGCTCGTCGAGAAGCATCACCCTCGGGTCCCCAGCCAGGGCCCTGGCCACCCCCACCCTCTGCTTCATGCCGCCGGACAGCTCGCCGGGGTAGACGCTCTCGAACCCCTGGAGGCCGGCTATCTCCAGCGCGCTCTCCGCCTTCCTGTTCTTCTGCTCGTCAGTCAGGTCCTTCCGGGAGCTCAGGCCGAAGAGCACGTTCTCGAGCGCGGTCCTCCATGGGAGGAGGACGAAGTTCTGGAACACGATGGAGATGTCATCCCTGGGACCCTTCACCTCCGAGTCGAGGACCCTGACTCTCCCTGAAGTGGGCTTGACGAGCCCGGAGATGATCCTGAGGAGGGTGGACTTCCCGCACCCCGAGGGACCCGTTATCGCCACGAGCTGGTCCTTCACGGCAGTGAGCGAGACGTCGGTCAGGACCGGGAGCGGCTCCTTCTCCTTGTGATAGTCGAGGTTGACGTGGTCGACCGTCACCACGACCGTGCCAGCCGCGACCTCGACCTGGCGTTCTGACAAGGCCGTCTTCCCCTTCAACTACCTGTTATACGTATACCGTTTCGTCACGCGGTTGTAGAGCCTGCGCCAGACGACCAGGTTGAAGCCGACTATGAGCGCAGTCATGGATGCCACGGCCAGGGTCAGGGTGAGATAATCGGCACTGTTCGTCGCGATGGCTATGGCCTTCCCTATCCCTGATCCCACTTCGGTCAGCGGCACCGACGAGCCGAGCGGGTTGAAGTACTCGGCGATGATTAGGGCGTTCCAGGCCCCCCCGATGGCTGTGATCGAGCCAGTCACGAACCCGGTCAGGGCGCCAGGGAGGTAGACGTTCCGCCAGGCCGCGAGCCTCCCTGTGCGGTAGACGTTGGGGAGGTCCTTCAGATCTGCGGGCAGTGTCCTCACGCCCGCCATGACGTTGAATATGATGTACCAGATTATCGCCAACATGATCACCAGGGCCGCCACCGCCTCGGACGAGCCTCCGAGGACCGGGATGAGCACAATCACGGGGAGGAGGATGGGCGCAGGGACCGACGATATCACCTCGAGCACGGGCGAGACGGCGTCGTAGAGCTTGAAGTTGAGGGAGATCGCGATTCCGAGGGGGAGGCCGATCGCGACGCAGATGGCGTATACGTACCAGACCCTGACGAAGGAGACCCCTAAGGCGTAAAGTATCCCGAGCTCGTCAGTCACCACTTCAGACCACGATGGCAGGCCGCCGAGGTTCACTCCTCCGGCGTGCGAAAGGGCGCTGAGCAGCAGAAGCGCGATGAGGAGGAGGAAGATCAGGACTGCATACTTGAGCCCCCTCCTGAACCGCGTGATGGTCGAAGTGAACCTGCTCACCCCCATGCCATGGGCGATGAGGAAGAGCTTCGAGACCGCCCTGTGGTTCACGTACGAATAGAACCTGGTTATGGGGTCTCTGTGGACGTCCCTCGGCTCTTCCATCATCTTGAACTTCTCAGACCAGAGGGCGAACGCCCTGAGGAAGAGGTACCGCCATATGACGACGGCCACGACTATCCCTGCTATGAGGAGCGCATAGTCGGCCGAGGCGGGAGGGAACGCGGCAGCGCCCACCCCTATTCCGTATGGGATCGGTATCTGCTCGCCCGCACCTCCCTGCCCCTCAGAGATGATCTCGCTCGCAGCCAGGAAGAAGAGCCCGACAGCCCAAGAGATCTGCGTGTTGTACGCCACCCGGCTCATCGAAGCAGGTATGTACAGGGACCTTATCCTCTGCCACGAGCTGGCCTGCGTGACGCTGAGCAGATCGATGTAGTCCTGAGGAATCGCCTTCACGGCCTCGTAGACCCCGAAAGCTATGTTCCACGACATGCTGGTGAAGATCAGGATGATGACCGCGAGGTTGGCGCCGACGAAGTTGTGCAGGACGGAGCCGGGGAGGCCGTAGATGGCGAAGATTACGAACGGGAAGAAGGCGAGTATGGGGATGGACTGGAAGATGTCAAGCAGCGGGAGTATGACCGCCTCCGCCCTCTTGCTCCTGGCTGCCCAGATGCCGACTGCCAGGGCGAATAGTATGCTCAGTACGAGGGCGAGGATCATCCTGATCCAAGAGGAGATGATATCTAGGGCGACCAGGCCGAAATCCAGAGTCACTATAGGCCTTCGGAACGCCGCGCTGCCCTATGTCGTATTTACAGTTATCAGGTCAGCCTATGTATGGGGTGCTGGACGAGTCGAACTTGCGGACTGTCTGATACTCCCCCTTGTCCCGGAAGGCGGCGAGCTTCCCGAGGTCGGGGAAGAACTGGTCGAGGGGGCGGACCGCCATCTCGGCCGCCATGTGCCTCCTCCCGAGGAACTCGTCCGCGATCTGCTTCGTCAGGGCCCTCACCTTCCTGTCGCTCGCGAACCCGAGGCTGTGCAGGTACTCGTGGAGGAGGATCATGAAGACGTACGAGTTGCGCTTCGCCCTCGCGCTCGAGAGGCTCTCCACTATCCTGAGGAGGTTGCGGTTCATCACTATGGCGTTGGAGCCCATCTCGTGATACGCCCCCACGCTGTTGGGGATGTCCCCCAGCACGAGCGTCAGCCCCGCCCTGTGCATCCCAAGCGTCCTCTCCGTGGCTGCCTTCACCATCTCGAAGATCGAGTCAAAGCCCTCGGCCGAGGAGAGCGCGCGCCTGTTGCCGACGACTGTCACGGAGCGACTATGGGGCCGGAGGTAATTAAAACCCGCGCGGGAGCTCTCACAGCTTCTTCGCGATCTTCACGCTGAGCACGCCGTTGCGGTAGTCGGTCCTGACCCCGGCCGGGTCCACGCCGCACCCGAGGGTCCTCGTGACCTCGAAGTCGGGCGCGTCGACCCTGAGCTCGTCCCTCACGACCTTCACCTTGAAGTCCCTGATGCAGTAGCCGGGCGCCATCATGATGAACGACATGAAGCCAGACCTTTCGACCAGCTCCCCCCTGTCGTCCGACTCGGGGAGCTCCATCCTCGCCGCGCCGTCAAGGTCCTGCTGGGCCGCTCGCACGAGGTCCCTGAGCGCGTCCTCGAGGGGGTCCGGCTCGCTAGAGTCTGCCGTCTGCTTCCCGCTCCATGTCGTAGAGTTCGATACCGACGTCTTCCCAACGGAACGGCTTGGCCATGATCGGTGCGGCCTGAGCCTGGGAGGACACGTTATCATCTGCGTAATAACCTAGATGATATATCAACTACGAGGGAATTCATTTGACTTCCGCTGTCCTGGAATTTGACTAACCTAGGCTTAAATCTACGTAATAACTGGCCATTCTGGTGCCGCTCATCTTCCGGGTGATACTCGGCAAGACAGGGAACAGCCTCAGGGTCACGCTCCCGCGCCCGATCGTCGAGGGCTTCGACTGGAAGAAGGGGGACGAAATAGTCCTGTACGTCACCGAAGGGGAGGTCATCCTGAAGAAGGAGAAAGCCGTCCCCAAGGCGAAGAAGCAGGCCTAGGCTATCGACTTCCCGCACTTCTCGCAGAACAGCCTGGGCGGGTCCATGCGGTGGCCGCAGAACGGGCATTCCACCCCACGAGGGGGCTCCGCCCGCTCCTCCCCGCCGCCGACGGAGCGCCTCCCAAGGAAGACGCCCAGCTCGAGGAGGGCGATCACTGGCACGAAGAGTATCACGTCGAGTATCGGCCCGCCGTCCGGGGTCACGAGCGCGGTGACGACGTACGTCCCGATCCAGATCCACACCCGGTACCTAGAGAAGAGGCTCGCCGAAACCACCCTGAATCTGATGAGGAGGTAGACGAACACGGGCGCTGTGAACGCCACAGCGCTGAAGAACACTGTAAGGAAGATTATCGTGTAGAAGTCGAACGCCTCTATCAGGTAGGGGGGCGCGATCCCGACAGCCGAGTAGAAGGGGGACATCGCAATGAACACGAACTTGGCGAGGATGAAGTACCCGAAGGCGAGGCCGACGAGGAAGAGGCCGGTGGTCGCTGCGATCACAGGGTACACCATGCGCCTTTCTTCGCTCCTGAGCGCCGGGTCGATGAACCTGTACGTCTCGTAGGTGATCAGCGGCATGTCCACTGCAACGCTCAGCACGAACGAAGCCAGAAGCAGGATTTCGAGCGGCGCAGCCACGTGGAAGGGTATCAGGACCCAGCCCGAGGGGAGCGTCGTCCTGACCACGCCCTGGAGGAACACTGCGACAGGGGTGGTGTAGTAGACCGAGTTCAGGTTGAGGAGCTGCGAAGGGTCGAGGGGGAGAAGGAACACCAGGATTATCGTGACAACGAAGGCTGTGGCGACCACCTTCAGCCTGCGCCTGAGCTCAGCGATGTGGTCCCTGAATTTGAAGCCCTCTGACAACTATGCGCCAGCGCCCGGGAAGGGCAGATAACGGTTCCGCAGGACTACTTCGAACCCTTGGCGACGATCTCTTCGGATATCTGCTCTCTCGTCTTCCCTTCGGTCGAGATGCCGAGCTGCCTCGCTGTCCTGATCAGGAGCTCGTCCCCGGAAAGGGCGGCAGTCGGGGCAGGCGAAGTCGTAGCGCCAGCCGTGATCTCCTTCGAGGCCATGTCGAACTCCCTCTTCGCCCTCCCCAGCCCCCGCGCGAGCTCGGGTATCTTCTGCGGGCCCCAGAGGAAGATCACGACGGCTATGACAGCGATGACCAGAAGCTCGGTCGCATCAAGAGCCATGAGGTTCGAGCCCTGACCCACCTTTCCTTTATTTAAGTATTCGACTTTTCTAACAGACTCAAGCGCAACCGAGGCGACGTGGAGCGGACGCACCTCCAGACGAGCGAACGGGGGGCGCGCTAACGTTTTATCCATGACTCAGGTCAGGTCGCTTCGTGGCGGCGAAGCTCGAGGACTACTGGAGGCTGACGAAGCCCAGGATCTGGGGCCTGCTGGTGTTCACCGGCCTCGTTGCCATGCTGGTGGCCTTCAAGCAGACGCCTGGCTCTTCTCTGACCCCCGGCCTCTTCGCTACGGGCGCAGCCGCGCTCGTGCTGGGCAGCGCAGGCGCCGAGGTGCTGACGAACTACCACGACAGGGACATCGACGGGGTCATGAAGCGCACGATGAAGCGCGCCCTTCCGTCGGGGAGGATAAAGCCGGCGAACGCGCTCGCCTTCGGCATGGCAATGGCAGTGCTCTCCGTGCTGATCCCGCTGCTCCTGATCAACGCCATCTCGGCTGGGTTCATGCTTCTCGGGCTCCTCGACAACGTGGTTGTGTACTCCCTGCTCACCAAGCGCCGGAGCTGGCTGAACATCATCCTCGGGGGCATATCCGGCGGGATGCCCGTGCTCGTCGGGTACACGGCAGTCGCGGGAGCGGTCACCCCCCTTGCTCTCTACATGTCCGCGCTCGTGATCGTCTGGATCCCCACCCACATCTGGAGCCTCGCCATCTTCAACAGGAAGGACTACGAAGCTGCGAACGTGCCGATGCTCCCCATCGTCTTCGGCGACAGGGTGGCGTCGGTCTGCATCGCCGGGACGAGCGCGCTCCTGGCCGTCTTCTCCGTGGCGATCTTCCTCTTCACCCCTAACGTCAGCATATTCTACACCCTGACCGCGATAGTGCTCGGCGGCGTCGTCCTCGCCTACAGTACGAAGCTGGCGCTGACCCAGAACAACAGGACCGCGTGGACCCTCTTCAAGCTGACGAGCCCGTACCTTGCGGTCATCTTCTTCGTCCTGGGGCTGACCGTCTGGGTCACCCAGTGACTTTCCCCTGATGTAATTCGGTTCATCACACCATTAACCACTTTTGAGCACCCTTCTTCTAAGCCGCCAACCCGGTTTCAGGGCGGCAGAATGGAGTCCGTAGGACAGCTGCGACGGTCACTGGAAGTGGTGTCCAGCGTCAAGCAGTACACCCTCGTCGCCAGCCTGCCGAAGAACAGCACCTCCCTCGCGGTGCAGGCGGTCGAAGGGGGTGCGGACGCCCTGCTGCTGAACATCGACGGGGATGAAGGCTCGTCCCCGAATCACTTCGGGAGCTACGACCTTCACGACGCCTACATCAACGACGTCATCTCCACGGTCTCCATCCCCTGCGGGATCTTCATCGGGGGCGCCAAGCTCCTCACCGAGGACTACTGGGAGAGGATAATGTCCAGCGCCTTCGGCTTCGTCGAGATGTACGCCCACCAGATGCCCACGTTCGTCCTTACCGACGACAGGGTGAAGAAGCTCACGGCGATATCGACCGGCTACATCCTCGAACAGGTCAAGCAGCTCTCCGGGATGGACGGCGTCGAGGCCATAGACGTCGCCACGGTCCCGCACCAGGCGAGGGGCGGGCCCTTCAGCGTCCTCGACTACGCCACCCTCGGCGTGATAGCGAACCTGTCGACGAAGCCGATTTTGCTGCGGACCCAGAAGAAGCTCACCCAGTCCGACATCGCCAGGGTCATGGAGCTCGGGGTGAAGGGGCTCGTCGTCGACCCCTGCATCCTCTCGGGAACCGATGAGGCCTATAAGGACGAGATAGCCAGCCTCGGCCCAAGGCGAGGTCCGGCTGAGCAAGCGTAGAATCCAGGCCGTAATCCTGGCTGGCGGTCTCGGGACGAGGCTGAGGCCGTACACCTTCCTCCTTCCGAAGCCCATGCTCCCCGTAGGGCCTAAGCCGATAATGGAGCACCTGCTGGAGTGGCTGAAGAGCTGGGGGATAACGGACGTCGTGGTCTCGACAGGCTACCTCGGCAAGATGCTCCAGGAGTACTTCGGGGATGGGAAGGAGTGGGGGACGAGCATATCGTACGCGACGTCACCGCACCCCCTCGGGACCGCGGGGCAGCTGAAGGCAGCGGAGGAGAAGGTCCGCGGGAGGTTCGTCTGCCTGTACGGCGACCAGCTGCTCGACTTCGACCTCGGCAAGGCGATCGCGTTCCACGAAGCGAAGAAGGCGACGGCCACGATGGTGCTGATGAAGTACCAGACCGAGCTGAAGTACGGCTTCATGGAGACGGACGCAGACGGGAGGCTCACCGAATGGAAGGAGAAGCCGACCATCACGGGGTACATCAACGTCGGGTGCTACGTGATGGAGAGGAGCTTCCTAAGGTTCATCAGGAGCGGGACGGTCTACGAGATGAACGAGGCCTTCAACGAGGCCAGGGCGAAAGGCGCAAAGCTCTACGCAGTCAAGGTCGACGGCACGTTCCTCGACATCGGGGACAGGAAGTCGTACAGGGACGCGAACGAGCTGTTCACGAAGCACATGGGGCAGGGTGGCATCCCGAAACGAAAGTAGTGGTCTTCGAGGACGGGGGCCTGTCAGGGTTCGGGCCGCTGACCCTCCTGAGGCACGCCAGCCTCCTCAGGTGGGGGACGAAGAGCATCATCGACTCGCTAATCGCGAAGATCCCGGACGCGACTGACGTAGGGATCTGGGGCAGGCCGGAGCTCTCTGCGGTCACGAAGGACACCACAGGGCGGCCTTACAACGAGAACGTCCACGGCGCGGCCTTCTTCGTCAACGCGAGGGCGAAGCCGACCGAGGGGCTCCTTTCGCTGGCCTCGAGGCAGGGGGAGTTCGTCGCCCTCGCCGGCGGCGACCTTGTGGCTGCGAAGCTCGGCCCCGGGCTGCTGCGCCCCGGGGTCCTCCCACGGCGTGAGACGGCCAGGCTGGCCAGGAGGGTCGAAGGCGTCGCGCTCGCGCCGGACGCGCTCTTTCGCGGGTACTGGGACCTGATCCAGAGCAACGGGCTGGCCATAGCGGAGCAGGCGAGGCACTTCGAAGAGTCGCTCCAGCCTCAACGCGCAGTCGAGGTGAGGGGGCCGTCATCCAACGTGATGGTCGCGGCAGGCGCGGACATAGAAGGGCACGTCACCCTGGACGCCAGGCTTGGCCCGATAATAATCGAGGCCGGGGCCGCAGTCGAGAGCTTCAGCCGGGTCATGGGCCCGTGCTTCATCGGCGCCAGGACGAGGGTCTACTCGGCCCAGATCGGCGGGGGGACCTCCATCTTCGAGTCCTGCAAGGTCGGGGGCCAGGTGGAGAACTCCGTGATAATGCCGTACACGAACAAGGCGCACCACGGGTACGTCGGCGACTCGTACGTCGGCTCGTGGGTGAACCTGGGGGCCGGGTGCGACTTCAGCAACCTGAAGAACACCTACGGCAACGTAAGGCTCACCGCCGGGGGCAAGAAGGTCGACACGGGGATGCTGAAGCTCGGGCCCGCGATCGGGGACATGGCCAAGCTCTCCATCGGGTCCCTCGTGTACGCGGGCAAGGCTGTGGGAGCCGGGACCCATGTGTCTGGCCTCGCGGGCGTCGACCTTCCCAGCTTCACCTTCTTCGACTCCGGGTCGCACCGGATGGTGGAGCTCCTGCTCGAGTCGGTGCTTGAGACGCAGAGGCGGATGATGGAGAGGCGCGGGATGACCTTGACGAGGAACGAGGAGGCCCTGATAAGGCGGGCCTTCGCCTCGACGGTCAAGGAGCGCAGGAAGGCTGGCGCGAAGAAGGGGCGCATTCGCTAGGGGAGGGGCGGGCATGAGGTCCAAGGTGGTCAGGAGGCCCTGGGGGACATACGAGCTCGTCGGGCAGTGGTCAGGGAAGATCACAGTCAAGATCCTCACCGTGAACCCCCGCTCAAGGCTGAGCCTCCAGCGTCACACGCGCCGCGAGGAAGAGTGGCTCTGCCTGAAGGGGAGCGCTGAAGTCCGCGTCGGCGACAGGACTTTCAGGATGGAGCCAGGGGACAGGACCCTGGTCAGGAAGAACGAGCTCCACAGGATCCACTCCGAACGAGGCGCAGAGTTCCTGGAGATCTCCTTCGGAAGGTTCTCGGAGAAGGACATAGTCCGCGTCGAGGACGACTACGGCCGCGC
The DNA here is from genome assembly GCA_027310575.1 of bacterium. GTDB lineage: Archaea > Thermoproteota > Nitrososphaeria > Nitrososphaerales > Gagatemarchaeaceae > UBA183. The sequence continues at coordinate 26,644 of DAIDAO010000031.1, forward strand.
CAGCTGACCGCCTACCGGGCGCGTCCGTCCAGCCAAGAGCGGCCGTCGGCGGCGAGGAGCGCGTCTGATCCGGCCGGCCCCCACGAGCCTGGCTCGTAGGCGTTTGGCTCCATCCTCCGCCTCTCCAGCCCCTTCAGCAGCGGGTCGAAAGCCCGCCACGCCAGCTCGTTGAACCCTGCACCCACGAAAAGAGTCTGGTCCCCCCTCGAGGCTGCGAGCAGGAGCCTCTCGTATTCGTCCTCGCCCTTCGCCCCCGGCGGGTCGACGCTGAACCTGACCGGGCGCAGCCTGGCCCCCTCGGACCCGGCCGCATGCTCCTTGAACGCCACGACGACCTCGGTCGCGGTCCTTGCGAGCCGCCTGCCGCTCCTCACGTAGAACGGGACCCCTAGCCACCTGTCGTCGGCGAGAGAGATCTTGAGCGCCACGAAGGTGGGGGTCCTCGAGCCGCTCTTCACCCCTCTGACCCTGTCGTACCCTGGGTACTGCCCCCACACCGCCCCCTCTGCAGGAGGGAGGCGCAGCCCGCGCAGCACGCGCGCCTTCTCCCTGGCCCACGCCAGGGGGTCGTCGGACGCAGGGCGTTCCATTGCCACGAGGCAGAGGAGCTGGAGGAGATGGTTCTGGATCATGTCCCTGACCACCCCTATGGTATCGTAGAAGTCCCCGCGCCCCTCGACCCCCGCCTCCTCGTCTGCCATGATCTGGACGTGGTCGACGCTTCGCCTGTCCCACCCCCTTTCTGCCCCGACTTCTCCGGACCTGGGCAGCGCCATTCTGAGCGCCCCCTGCTTCCCAAGGAAGTGGTCCATCCTGAAGACGTCGCCGCTGCGGAAGGAGGAGCGGAGCCTCCCCTCGAGCAGCCTCGCGCTCCTGAGGTCGACCCCGAACGGCTTCTCTACCACGATCCTGGTCCGCCCCCTCCCCCCGCCGTTCAGGCCCGCAGAGCTGAGCCGGGAGACTATCTGGGGGAAGAGCTGCGGCTTCGTCGCCAGGTAGAGCAGGACGTCCGCGCTCCCTTCGCCCGCGACCCCCAGGACCTTCGCCGCGAGATCCGAATACGTCCCCTGGTCTTCGAGGTCCCCCCTGACGAACCCGTCGAGCGCGGGCCCTCCCCTGCGGCTACTCCTGTCGACCCCGACTGTGAGCGCCCTCCCAGGAAGCGCCCCCTTCTCTTGCAGGCTCCTGATGGCGGGGATCAGCCTCGTCGTCGCAAGGTTCCCTGAGGAGCCGAAGATGACGAAGACTGTGCTGGTCCCTCCCGAGCGCCCGCCTGCCCTCCGGGCCCGCTTCATCTGATGCCCACTAGCTGCGCAAGCTCCTTCCGGGAGCTCGCTCCGAGGACCTGGGCCGCGCCCTCTGGTGAGACGTCGTTGACGTAGATCCCTCCTCCCAGCTCGAGCCCTGTCCATTGCGGCTTCTTCGGGTACACCTCTATGTGCCAGTGGATCTGCTTGGTGGTCTTCTTCTCCGACGAGCTGTGGAAGACCATCGTGAAGCTCGGGGCGTCCAGCGCCTTCGCCATCCCTCCGAGTGTGGACCTCAGCATCAGCGCCAGGTCCATCATCTCCTTCTGCGAGAGCTTCAGCAGGCTGGTCATGTGCCGCTTCGGGTAGACCCAGAACTCGAACGCGTGGGTGGACACCCACGGGGAGAACGCGAGGAAGAAGTCGGTCGCCAGTATCTGCCTCGGCCCTCCGGTCTCCGTAGCCACGACCTGGCACATGGGGCAGACGCCGAGGTCGTTGAGCGACGTCTGGACCGTGTCAGCCTCCTCCTCCACCGCCGGTGGGACCCTCGGCGTCGTGACCATCTGGATGCTCGGGTGCACAGTGGTGGGGGTCCCTTCCCTCTCGCTGTTGACGTACACAAGGACGTAGCTCACCCCTTTCTGAGAGTAGAGCCACCTGACCTTGTCCTGGAGGGAGGCGAGGATGTTCGTCCACTGCTCGATGTCGATCTTCGAGAACGTCTGTTCGTGCTTGGGGCTCGCCACCAGCACGTAGTGGTACCCCACGGCCGGCTCGCTGTAGTGAGGGGGCTCGCCGTAGGAGGGTGGGGCGTTCGGGGTGACGACCGGGCTCTTGGCCGGGAAGATCCTCACGGCCCAGTTCTTCACGACGTCCCCTTCAGAGTCCGTCTGCTTCAGGAGGGTGTCCCCCCGCTTGACCAGCACGAGGTCAGCCGGCGGGGTCATCTCTTCGTTGCCTGCGCAGTAGTTGCACTTCTCCGACTTCTGCGGAATCACCTGGCCGGGCTTGAGCCCCCGGTCCGGGAGTATGATCGAGAGCTTCTCGGTAAAGTAGTCCTTCCTGATCTCGACCATGGGCGGACGCCTTCGCCTAGGTCATGGTATTAGACTTTCGAGTCACGCGAAAGGGAGAAATGCACTCCCTCGCCTCCCCCTGTGCGGAGTTTGAAGGTCGGTTACGTGCTGCTAGACGGGTGCGGCGACAGGCCCGCTCCCGAGCTGAACTACACCACCCCCCTCGAGGCTGCGTACACCCCATACCTCGACGGGATCGCCGGCAGGTCGGCGCTCGGCCGCGTGACCACAGTCGGCAGGGGGATCGCCCCCGAGTCCGACATCGCGGTCTTCAACATGCTCGGCTACTCCTTCGGCAGGGACTATCCTGGGCGGGGGGTCATCGAAGCGGTCGGGGCCGGGCTGCGGATGAGGGACGGGGACCTAGCGCTCAGGGCGAACCTCGCCTCCGCGAGAGGGGGGAGGATCGTCGACAGGAGGGCCGGGCGGGACCTGACCCAGGAGGAGGCCGAAGCCCTAGCGGAGGACCTGAAGCAGGTCAGGCTCACGGGCGCAGAGTTCGAGTTCAAGGCGACCGTATCCTACAGGGGCGTCCTCCTCATCAGGGCAGACACCCCCCTCTCAGCCGCCATCTCGAACACCGACCCGGCGTACGCCCGCGTCGGGGGGTTCGGCGCTGCGAAGGTGCAGTCGGGGCCCGAGTCGGTCGCGAAGTCTGTCCCCGAATCCAAGAGCGAACCCGCGGTCAGGGCGTCGAGGCTCGTCAACGAGTTCACATCGAAGGCGCAGCGCGTCCTCGACTCGAGCAGGGTCAACGCGGAGAGGGTGAGCGCAGGCAGGCTCCCGGCGAACCTCGTCCTGCTGCGCGACGCGGGGGACCACCTCCCGGTGCTCCCTTCGTTCGAGGAGAAGTACGGCATGAAGGGGACGGCCCTCGTCGAGATGCCAGCCGAGGTCGGGATCGCAAGGCTGCTGGGGATGAAGATGGTGCCCATAAAGGACAGGAAGGACGTGGGGGAGAAGGCGAGGCTCTTCTCGGCCGAGCTCAGGGACGGGAACGTCGTCTACGTCCACATCAAGGGACCGGACGAATTCGGGCACGACGGGGACGCGAAGGGGAAGAAGAAGAACATCGAGCTCATCGACAGGGAGTTCTTCTCTTCCGTCGGGGGCGCCGTCGACGACGTCAGGCTGGGGGTGTCCTGCGACCACGCCACCCCGTGCACGCTGAAGCGGCACTCGGCCGATCCTGTCCCGCTGCTCATCACCTCAGAGAAGGGAGACGGCAGGAGGTTCAACGAGCCGAATTCGCTGCTCGGTTCGCTGGGGCACCTCCGCGGGAGCGAGGTCCTGGCCAGGGTGGTCGGGTCGACGCCTAGAGGCCGTACTTCTTCAGGCGCCTGACGCTCTCCACGGCGACGTCGATTGCCGCATCGACGCCGGCCTCCAGCTTGAATGCGTCTGTCGCGCGGTTGGCTACGACGGCGAAGATGGCCCCGGTCTTGAGGCCGAAGACCCTCCCCAGAGTGAAGAGCGTCGCAGCCTCCATCTCGAAGCAGAGCACCTTCGCGGCCCGCATGTCATCCACCAGGTGGGCCTTGCCGGGTGGAAGGAAGCCGCCGAAGGACGCCCTTCCCTGCCCGACGTAGAACGCGTCCGTCGAGGCCGTTATCCCCACCGCGGCCTTCTTTCCCAGCGCCGCGGCAGCGTCCTGCAGGGCCATCACCACCTCGGGCGTCGCAGCCGCGGGGTATTCCGGCGGGACGTACTGGGCGCTCGCGCCGTCCATCCTGACGGCCGCGTCCGCGATGATGACAGAGCCGACCTTGACGTCGGGCGCTATCGCGCCGCACGTCCCGACCCTGATCATCACCTTCACCCCGAGCCTCGCGAGCTCCTCGATTGCTATGGCCGCGGCCGGGCCCCCGATCCCAGTGCTCACCGCGACTACCTTCTCGGCCCCGATCCTCCCCCCGTACGCCCGGTACTCCCTGTGGGACCCGAGGTCCCGCGCGTCCTTGAACCTCTCCGCTATCATGGGGACCCTCCCTGGGTCGCCGGGGAGGAGCGCTATGCGCCCGACGTCCTTCTTCGACAGCCGAATGTGATACGGCCTCCCCACGTCGTCCTTCGGTTCCAGTGCCAACTAGCCGACTTCCCCCGCTGCCCACGCGCAGGTGGTTATCAACGATTGCCGGGAGCCTCCGTCACTCCGGCGGGGCGTAGCAGTTCCTGCACCGCGGCTCGTACATCTCCTTCCCGCCGACGACGATGGTCGGGGAGTCGCGCGGGGCGGGCTTGCCGCCTATGAGCCTCTGGGTCCTCGTGGCCTCCCGGCCGCAGACGACGCAGACCGCGCTCAGGTACCTCACGCTGTCCGCCCTCGCTGCCAGCTCCATCGTGGTCGGGAAGGGCTCGGCCCGGAAGTTCAGGTTGAGGCCGCAGGCGATCACCTTCTTCGTGTCCGCGAGCCTGTCGAGCACGTCCACGACGGCGTCCGGGAAGAAGTTGACTTCGTCGACCCCGATGGCGTCGAGGCCGTTGGACTTCGCGACCTGCCTGATCTTGTCCAGCCCCTCGTCCGAGGACGCCACGGTGTAGGCGTCGTAGCGGAGGCCGTTGTGCGTCACCACCTGGGTCGCGCTGTACCGCTTGTCGAACGCGATCTTGAATATCGCCCCCTTCTTCTTCGCGTAGACCTCGCGCTCGACCAACCTGATCAGCTCGGAGGTCTTGCCGGAGAACATTGGGCCGATGATAACTTCGAGGGTCAACTTTCGCCGCCGCCCGCCGCGGTGGATTTATCGCTTCCTGAGGTCGGCGTACATCACCACCTCGTCGAAGTGCCTGTCCCCCCGCACGACCTTTTCGGGGACCACCCCGACACGCCTGAAACCGAGCTTCTCGTAGAGGTGAACAGCGCGCGCGTTTGTCGCAAACACGGTCAGCTCGACTAGCCAGATGCCCCTCTTCGCCGACTCGTGGAGCACGGCTGACATCAGCCTCTCGCCGATGCCGACGTCCCTGTATCCCTCGCGAATGATGATCCCGAACACCCCGGTATGGTGCACGTCGCGCGGCGTCCGCCTCCAGACGTCGGCGTGACCGACGATCTCGCCGTCGACGACAGCGGCGAGGCTGACCTCGTTCCCCTTCTTCGCCTCCCTGAGGATCCTGTTCAGGAAGAGCCGCTCGTCCGCCCTGGTGATCCGGCCGTCGAGAGCGACGATGCCGAGCTCACGGTTGACCGCCTTCTCCCTGGACACGGCGTTGGCAAACCTGACGAGCCCGTCGAGGTCGCCCCTCTTGAGAGCGCGCAGGGTGACGAGCCTCCCGTCCTTGGATTCGAACTGCGCCTTCGCTCCGCCCTGCCTCAACGCGCCAGCGACGGTCGGCGCCCGCTTGAAGGTTTCTAGGCAGCCGCCAGGCAGTCCCCGCCCTCTTCGTCGTAGAGGCGGTCAACGCTCTGCCCCTTCCGGGCCACGACGTAGCTCCCCTGGCCGTTCCTCATCAGCACGTACGGCCTCGGCTGGCTGTGGAATGGCATGTTCATGACGAGCGAGTACGCGCCGACGTCCCTGAAGACCACGAGCTTGCCCGGCTCCGCACCGCCGAGCTTCGACCTGACAGACGTGGGGAACACGTCGAGCGGGTCGCAGAGCCTCCCTACGAGCACGACCTTCTGAGGCGACGGCTTGCCGCCAGGGACCACTTCCACAGGGTACTCGTGCCTCAGCAGCGCGGAGTCGAGGAGGACGTGGTACCCCGCGTCCACGTACACGTACTTCCCTTCCCCGAAGCTCTTCGTGTTGACCACCCGCGATACCATGACGGTCGACTCCGCGGTCAGGAACCTCCCGCTCTCGGCCACAAGCGTGAACCTGTCTCCGATGCTCTCCACCAGGCTGTTGAGCTGCCCCACGATCTTGTTGCCCATGTCCTTCGGGCTCGGGACCTTCCTCCCGTAAGGAGCCGGCAGCCCCCCTCCGATGTCCAGCGTCTTGACGTGGAAGTCCCCGAACTGCCTCCTCGCGTCTAGGATGAACGCCTCGAGCTTCTCTATCGCCTCCGCGTAGCAGGACGGGTCCTCGATCTGGCTCCCCAGGTGGAAGTGGAACCCTTCGAACTCCAGCCCAGGGGTCGCGAGTACCTTCTTCAGGACGCTGAACGCGCTGTCCTGGCTTCCGCCGTTGAACTGAAGCCCGAACTTGCCGTGCCCCATGGAGCCTCGGAGCTCTGCGTGCACATGGACCTCTGGGTTCACCCTGACCATTGTCTTGACTGTCACGTTCGTCCTCACGGCGGCCTCGATGAGGTTCATCAGCCCGTTGTGGCTGGCCACGACGATCTTCCTGACCCCAGTCCTCAGGACCTCCTCGTACTCGGCTTCGGTCTCGGTGATGCTCGTGTACATCACGTCCCCTGCCGAGCCGCCCGACTTCAGCACGAACGTGAGCTCGCTAGGAGCGGTGAGGTCGAAGAGTATCCCTTCGCTCGCGAACGTCCTGATGACTGACGGGTTGAAGTTGGCCTTCACCGAGTACGCCACCCTGAAGACCCCCCTGAACTCGGAGAAGCCCTGCTCCATCTCGGAGACCTTCCTCCTCAGCGTAGCTTCGTCTATCAGAAAGTACGGTGTGCCGTACTTTTCTGCTAGGCCGTAAAGATCCTTTTCTGTAAACCTCGGCGCCGCAACACCCGCTCGTGATACGGGCTGCGTGCGAGTGTCCACCAACTTTGTGTTGTTTTGTGCCCGCCGATTTTTATCTTATAACCTTATCCCCGCCGCGCGAACTTTCTTGCGGACGTCGTGTCAAAGTCCGTGGTTCGGTTTTCCGCGCGTACTGTCAGAGCCGTAGAAAATCCCGAGCGGAGGAAGCGGCCGAGCAGACGAGCTCGAAGTCCACCGGGACTGTTGCGATGGCAGACACGTCGGGGCGATACTCCCCTGCGTCGGTGGCCCTTCCAGCGCTACCGGGGTCCCTCTGCGCCATCAGCGTGGAGAGAGGCAATCTCTGGCCGGAGATGAGGCAGAAGGCTGCAGGGCCGTGACCCGGGAAAAGGATGTCCGCCGGCCACTTCATGAAGCGTTTCGACACGAACGCCCAGAGACCTCCGCCACGTCCAGAAGACGACTGCCCCTTCGCTCCGAAAACGTTCTATCCTCCCGGCGAAGCGACCCGCCGTTGGCCTGGTGGGTCTACATCGTAGAGTGCTCCGACGGCACCCTCTACGCGGGCTCGACGACGGACGTCGCCAAGAGAATCGTCGCGCACAACGCAGGCAGGGGGGCGAAATACACGCGGGCGCGGCGTCCGGTAGTCCTCCGTTACCTGGAGCGGACTCCTGACCGGGGCAGCGCGCTCCGACGAGAGCTGGAGGTAAAGAGACTGGGCAGGGCCGAGAAGCTCCGCCTGTTCAAATCACAAAAAGGGGCCTAGCGGCTCAGCCTCCGCTAGCCTCCCGGAATCATCGGATGTCGCTGTGTACTGTGCTTACTTTCCGACGACTATTTCGATCGAGGAGATGTTCCTCTGCTCTGGGCCTTCGCCAACGACCTCGGTGTTGATGCCGATGTCCTTGACCTTGAACTGACCGTTGCCCAGCCTCTTTGTGACGATTTCTGCGACGTCCACCGCTCTGCTGATGGCCATCCCTCTTGCCTTCACGACAACTTCGCCCGCCTGGGTGAGCTGGATGAGCGCGCTCATGGCGTAGTTCATCACAGGCTTCTGGCCGACGAAGATGTGGTTGTAGGGTGCTGACCTCTGCGCGGGTGCGTTCTGCTGTGCTGGTGCTGTGGCCTGTTCAGCGGCCTTCTGTCCCTCTGACTCGTTTGTGTCGGATTTCTTTCTTGGCATTTCTGTGACCTTGTTCGGCACGGCCGCCTCGCCGCGTATTTAACCCCTCTGGGGTTTGCGCCCAGTTTTCATCGATATTCAGCGACGTCGACGTGGTTGAGCGCGTTCCCTGTCTCGAAGTAGCGCTTCACGTTCCAGGCCGCTGCGACCTTCACCTTTGACATGTCCTCGCCGAGCGGGACCCCGGAGTTGTGCAGGGTGCCTGCGAAGTTCGGGAGGTCCCAGGCGGGGGTGGAGAAGTCCTCCCTCCCGTCCTTCTTCCAGAAGACGTCCGTCGCGAACCTGGCCTCCGGCCGCTCCTTCAGCCAGCGGAGCAGCCCTCCCTCGTCGAAGGTCTCCCCTCTCCCTATGTTGACTATGATCACTGCGTCTCTCGCCTTCGAAAGGAGGCCGTAGTCGAGCAGCCCTTTCGTGCCATGGGTCAGCGGGAGGGTGACGACTATCGCGTCCGCGGACCCGATGATCGTCGGGAGGGCGGCGACCGGGTGCCTCTCGTCGAAGAGCTCCGGGGACTTGAACGACCTGGAGACCCCCACCGTCCGCATCGCGATCGACTTCGACAGCCTGGCCACCTCCGAGCCGATGGACCCGCACCCTACCACGAGCAGCGTCTTCTCACGAAGCATCCTCGGGACGGTGCTGGCGTTGCGGAGGTGCACCCCCTTCGCCACCCCGAGCAGCATCCCCCAGGCGTGCTCCCCCACGGACTCGGTGAACGACCCGGCGTTCGAGAAGACCTGGGCGTCAGGTGGGAGCGAGGCGAAGTCCAGCCCGTCGACCCCTGCGGACATGGTCTGCACCATCCGGAGGCCCTTCATCTTCCGCAGCGTCTCCCCGCGCAGCCTGCCCGGCCAGCACATCAGTGCCTGGCACCGCTCCAGCACCGCGTCTTCTGCCTTGGTTTCGTACAGCTCGAAGCCTGACAGTATCTCCCTCGCGTCGGAAGGCAGAGAATCGTTGACGAAGAGCGCGGGCCTGGGCAAGGCGAGACCTGCTACTTCGCGAGGGCCTTGATCGGTATGTCCTGCGTTATGCCGTTGGGGAGCGAGCGCCTGATGGATATCGGGAGCGCGTCCGCCTCCATCTCCGCCATCGCCGTGTCTATCGGCCCCTTGTACGGCCCTTCCATGGGGATGAACGCAGGCGCGCCCATGGCGATCTGGAGGGACCTGGCGCCCACTATTCGCGCCCTCTCAAAGCGCGTCAGCTTCGGCGGGCCGATCTTGACCTCGAACTCGGTCATAGAAGGCTGCTTCGCTTTCCTAACGGTCTTCGCGGGGGACATCAGGGGGCCTCGGGGTCTGCTTCGCCCACTGGGGTCGGCAGATAAGTCTTTTCGCTGAATGTGCGAAAAACGGTTTAATTTCCCTCGCACGGAGCGTCCCCGTTGTCATCCGGAGCGCCCGCGCCTGCCGGCTCGGTCTCAAAGGTCGAGTGCCTGGCCTCTGTCAACGGCAAGGGGGAGGGGACCATCTCGCTCTTCCGCCACCTCGCGCCCCTGACCGTGAACGCCGTGCTCAGGAGCCTCCCCTTCGACAGCAGGGTGTCCCTCCAGCCCGCCATGGTCTGCCTCTTCACCCAGCTCAGGGTCGGGGTCGAGAAACCCAGGACCCAGTTCACCAGGGGGGATGTCGCTTTCCTCCCGTCCGGGGGGCTGATCTGTGTGTTCCTGGGGGACGCCAGGAGCGACCGCCCTCTGAACCCGATCGGAAAGGTCGAGAAGGGGATGGAGTCCTTCGACGCCATAAGGCCCGGGGACGTCGTCAGCCTGAAGGCTGTGCCGGCCTAGCTCTTTACAGCCCAGACGCCGTGGCCGCTGAACCCGCCCGCCCTCCTGAGCACCTGCTTGGCCTCGAGATCTCTCAGGACAGCGGTCGCCACGGACGCGTTGACGCCCAGCGCCCGCGACGCAGAGTTGACGGTGATAGCCTTCAGCGGGGTGAGGCTCTTGATCATCTCGGCCTCAGACATCTTCGGCGGGAGGAAAGCCAGCTGCCGTTTCTGCTGCGGCCCTGCCTTCTGCTCCTTCGTCTTCTTTGCCTTGGCCGGCGCCTGCTCCTGGCCGGCTTCCTGGGAGTCCTGCGACTTCTCCATCGAAGCCATCGACTTCTTCTTCACTCCGCCCATGAGATTTCATGCCCGACGTTCTGCATGCGCAATTAAGGTTTTCCAAGCGGGCTCTGCCTCTGGCGGAAAAGGAGATTAGACCCGGCGGGTGCGGCTGGGGCCAGTTGGAGTATTCGGAGGTCGCTGAGAAGTACGCTGAGCTGGAGGGGATATCGGGGAGGAACGAGATGACCCGGGTCCTCGCGGAGCTCCTCGAGCATACGCCGAAGTCCGAGCTCCCTCTCCTCGTGTACATGACCCAAGGGAAGCTGAGGCCGGACTACGAGGGGGTGGAGCTGGGGCTCGCGGAGAAGCTGGCGCTCAGGGCGCTCGTTTCGGCCTCTGGGCTGTCCCAGGAGAAGGTGTACTCCACCTACGTCAAGCTTGGGGACCTCGGGTCCGCAGCCGAGGAGCTTCTGAAGAACAAGAGCCAGGGGACCTTGTTCAGCGAGGGGCTCACCCTGAAGAGGGTCTACGACACGCTCCTGAGGGTCGCAAGGCAGAGCGGGTCGGGCTCAGTGGACGCGAAGCTCAGGGAGCTCGCCTCCCTCCTCAACGACGCCACCCCGCTGGAGGCCAGGTTCATCATGCGGACGGTCACGGGGGAGCTCAGGCTCGGCGTGGCCGACTACACGGTCCTCGACGCCGCTGCCACGGCCTTCCTGGGCGGGAAGCAGGCCAGGGGCCCGCTCGAGAGGGCGTACAACGTCCACCCGGACCTCGGGTTCGTCGTGGCGAGCGTCGCCTCCAAGGGCGCGAAGGGGATCGAAGGGGTGGGGGTCGAGGTAGGGGTCCCGATCAGGCCCATGCTCGCCGAGAGGCTGAGCTCCGCAGACGCGATAGTGAAGAAGATGGGGGACAAGCGGGTCACTGCCGAGTACAAGCTCGACGGGGAGCGGCTTCAGATACACAAGGAGGGGGGCAAGGTGAGCCTCTTTTCCAGGAGGCTGGAGGTGATCACTTCTCACTATCCCGACGCGACCGAGCTGGTGGCGAAGCACGTCAGGGCGAGGAGGGCGATCCTGGAGGCAGAGGTGGTAGCCATCAACGAGGACACAGGGGAGTATCTCCCCTTCCAGGAGCTCATGCACAGGAGGCGCAAGTACGGAATCGAGCAGGCGATCGCCGACTATCCGGTGGCCCTGAACTTCTTCGACATACTTCTCGCAGGCAGCGCCGACCTCACAGGGAAGCCCTACACCTTCAGGAGGAAGAAGCTCGTCGAGCTGGTGGAGGCCACCGAGCGGACGCGGCTGGTTCCTGCCACGACCACCTCCGATCCCAAGGAGATAGAGCAGTTCATGGAGGAGGCCATAGAGAACGGGTGCGAAGGGCTCGTCGTCAAGGACCCGGGCTCGTCTTACCGGGCCGGCGCCAGGGAGTTCGCCTGGATCAAGCTGAAGCGGGAGTACAGGAGCGAGCTCACAGACACGATCGACCTCGTAGTGGTCGGCGCCTTCCACGGCAGGGGGAGGAGGGCCGGGAGATACGGGACCTACCTGCTTGCGACCAGGGACGAGGCGCGCGACGTCTTCACCAGCGTGGCGAAGGTGGGGACGGGCTTCTCGGACCAGGACCTGGAGAAGATCCCCAAGCTGCTGAAGCCGTACGAGAGCAGCGTGAAACCTCCCGGGGTCGAGTCGAACATGGTCCCAGACGTCTGGTTCAGGCCGCACATGGTCATCGAGATAATCGCTGCCGAGCTGACACTCTCCCCGATACACACTGCCGCGATGGGGCGGATCCGCCCGGGCGCCGGGATATCACTGAGGTTCCCGAAGTTCACGGGCAAGGTCAGGGGCGACAAGGGCCCGGAGGACGCGACGACCGTCGAGGAGATCGTCGGCATGTACAACCGGCAGCTGAAGAAAGTGGAAGCCGTTCAGTGAGGAGCGCCGAAGGCGCGGTCCCCGGCGTCCCCCAGCCCTGGGACGATGTACCCATGGTCGTCGAGCGCGGGGTCCACGGCGCACGTGTAGAACTCGGCCGCCGGGAAGTCCTTCGCGACGTAGTCTATCCCCTGCTTCGTCGATATCACCGAAAAGAACACGAGCCTCTTCGGGCGCCCCTGGCCGACCACCCGCTTTGCGACCTCCCTCAGGGTGTGGCCCGTCGCGAGCATCGGGTCCGCGATGACGACCACGTCGTCGCTCGCTATCTTGGGGATCTTCGCGTAGTTCACCTCGATTGGGAAGTCGGGCGGCTTCCCTCTCCACGCGCTGATGACCCCGGTCCGCGCCATCGGGAAGTTCTTGTACATCCCTTCGACGAAAGGAATGGCGGCCCTCAGCACGAGTATGATCACTATCTTGTCGTTCCCCTTCACCCTCCCCCCCTTCGACGGGCCGAGCGGGGTCTCTACTGTGAACTGCTGGACGTCGAGGGTCCTCAGGAACTCGTACGCCATGAACCTCCCGAGTCTGTAGATCGCCTTCCTGAACGCGACCTGGTTCGTGTGCTTGTCGCGGACGAGTGAAAGCTGCTCCATAACCATGGGGTGGTCCATTACCGTGACCTTGGGCTTCACCTGAGCGACCTTCTTGGGCTTGCGCGGGACACTATGTAAGGTTGACATGGGAGCCGGGAGGAGGAGGGAGCTTCTGGCGCGGCAAACCCCCCGCGGAGGGCTGCCGCCGACCTCCGTCCGATTCTCATCCATGACAAGTGTCTCCTTCACTTAAGTAGCGTCCGCCGGGCGAGCCGGGCATGGACTGCAGGCGCAGGGGGACCAGCGCCAGCACTGCGGCTGCCATAGTGGCTGCGGTCGTCCTGTTCGCTGCAGGGGGGAGCTACGTCTTCTTCGTCGGCTTCCCCGAGTCGCCTTCGAGCGTCACCACCTCCCCGACCTCCTGGACGTCGTCGGGGGGCACCTCAGCCTCGACCTCGGGGTCCCACTCGTCGTCTTACGCCACCTCGGTCACGACCACCACCGCGACCACCACGGCGACGACGACCGTGCAGAACGCCCTGTCCCTCGCTGTCAACGGGGACTACGTGGTTCGGCTGAACGGGACCCACTACCTCCACCTCGTCAACGTCACGATGACCAACGTCAGCCCCTGGAACATGTCCGTGCCCTGGGCCATCAAGGACGCAACGCCGGGCGGCAATGCGATCGACTACAGCAACAGACACCAGACCGCCTATCCTTCCTGCTGGGACAAGGACTCGTGGGGCGGGTTCAGCGTGGTGACAGGCGAGGGGAGCGGCGTGTGCGTCCGCACGGTCGCCACCCTGTCCAACCTGTCGCTCCAGTCCGCGCAGTTCTCTGCCATAATCAACGGCCACGACGAGCTGAGGACCGGGCAGAGCCTGGTGCAGCTTCTCGGGTTCGTGACTGCTTCGCAGGACCCCCCGTCGAGGCTGCAGTATTCGTGCACGCCCCACATCGACCCGCAGTACGGCCCCCAGTTCGACCCCCAGTACGGCTATGTGATCACATGCGTGGATGGGGAGGAGCTGACGGCTCCTGAGAGCTCGTGCGGCTCGGGGTACGGGATGGTACAGGGACAGTCCTGCGGCCCTGCGTTCTCCGCCTCGACCTCCACATTCCCGGCCCATCCTGTCGCAGTTTCAGTGGTCAACGCTTCGAGCTACACGTCGACCGTCGCGCTCCCGTCCGGCAGCACAGCTTCCTACGTCACGACGCCAGACGTACCCTGGCTTGACGAAGACCTGGTCGACAGCGAGCTCGCCCCCTCGATCGACCATGTCAGCGGCTGTCAGACGACGTGCAGCTACGTCCACGCGGGGCAGACCATTGAGGACTTCACGCTCGTGGTCGGCTTGGCGTCGCTCTTCACGATCGACTCGGTGCAGAGCGTCAACCCAGAATTCGCGATCGTCAGCCAGTCGACATGGACCGCCAGCTACTGCACAGCGGGAGCGTCCCGATGGTACGTGACGTTCACGATACCCCAGACCCTCTACGGCTCGGTCGATTCGCCGTACAGCATACAGTTCTCAGCTTCATTCGGCTTCAGCTGCCCTTGACCAGCGTGGGCCATCGATGCCAGGTCGGGCACTGTTTATGAGAGGGCGATGGGCACGACTCCCGGGTTGAAGCATCTCAGGCTCCTCCTGGCCGTGTCCCTCTTAGTGGCGCTAGCGGCCCAGCTGGCGCCGGCCCACGCCCAGGCCTGCGGCCCCACCCCCGGGACGTACTACGTCGCCTCCCTGAACGCAGACATCGACCCAGGGTCCGCGGACTTCATGGCGACGACCGTCAGCAACGCCGAGTCCATGTGCGCAGCCAACATCGTCTTCGTCCTCACCACCAACGGCGGGGACGGCGCGAGCATGCAGTCGATGATACGGTCGATCGCCAGCTATCAGGAGTGGGGGGGCAACTTCGTGACAGTCATAGCCCCGCAGGGGGCGTACGCCTTCTCCGCAGGGTCGTACATCGCCGAAGCATCGAGCAAGATCTACATGGAGCCGGGGACCACCATCGGCTCGGCGACCCCGATAGTCTCAGGCATACCGACTGGGGAGGAGAACACCACCCTGACCAAGGACATCAACGCCTTCACGTCCTACATGATGACCCTGACCCACTCGAACGGGAGGAACGACACAGCGGCAGGGCTCATGGTCACGAAGGGGGTGTCGTACCCCTACGACAGCGCCCTCAGGCTGCACGTCGTCGACGGGGTGATCAACTCGACCACCGTAGCGGGGGCGCTGGCATTCCTGCAGGTGCCCGCGTCTGCTCCGATCAACACGCCGGACGTGAGGGCGTCCCTGATATCCGTCCTCAGCAACCCCAACGTGTCGAGCCTGCTCTTCCTGCTCGGCGTCTTCGCCATCCTCGCGGACATCTACCACCCGACGATAGTCCTCTCTGTCGTGGGGGTCGTCGTCGTGGCCCTGTCCCTCTTCGGCCTCGGCGTGTTCGGCGCCTCGCCCCTGGCGGTGCTGCTGATGGTGATAGGCGTCGCTTTTATCTTCCTGGAAGTGAAGACTGCCCACGGCATATCCGCCACGATCGGGGTGGTCATCTTCATCCTGGGGTTCTTCTTGATCTATCAGTTCCCGCCCGCGTCTGCGCCCGGCCCAGGCGGCAACCAGCTGCCAGCCGTGAACTTCTCCTCGATCCCGGACATCACCTACGGCCTCCTCGTCGCTCTGGGGGCGCTCATAGTGATAGGGAGCATCTACCTCCGCTCGATCCGGGAGGCGCTGAAGAACAGGCCGAAGGTGAACGAGCCTTCGGTCCTCGTCGGCAGGGAGGGGACGATGAAGTCGGACCTGAAGCCGGGGGGGAGGGGGGTCGCCCAGGTCGCCTCGGAAGAATGGAGCGCGACGTCGGACCAGGAGTTGAGGCAGGGAGACCGGATAAGGGTTAAAGGCGTGAGCGGGCAGACGCTCGCGGTAGAGAAGGTGGAGGGTTGACCCTGCTATTTCCTGTCTCTCTCCAGACGACCGGGGACCTGATCAACTACTCCCTGTACATCATAGTCGCAGTCGTGATCCTGGTCCTCCTCGCGGCCACGATCAAGGTCATCCGGGAGTACGAGAGGCTTGTGGTGTTCAGGCTGGGTCGGCTGATCGGCGCCAGGGGGCCCGGCGTGGTCTTCATCATCCCGATCATCAACCGGTTCAACAAGATCGACCTCAGGGAGCGGTACCTGGAGGTGCCCCACCAGACCTGCATCACGAAGGACAACGCGCCCACAGACATCGACTTCCTGATCTACTACAAGGTCACGGAGGCAACGCAGAGCGTGGTCCAGGTCCAGAACTTCGAGGGCGCGTCCATAGGCATCGCGACCACCACGCTCAGGGCCGTGGTCGGCGACATACCGCTCGACGAGCTCCTGGCGAAGAGGGAGCAGATCAACCAGGTGCTCAGGACGAAGCTGGACGAGGTGACGGAAAGGTGGGGGATCAAGGTGACGAACGTCGAGATCAGGGAGATCAGGCCGCCGCAGGACGTGCAGGAGGCGATGGTCCGCCAGATGTCAGCAGAAAGGACCAGGCGGGCCACTGTGACCGAAGCAGACGGGAAGCGCGAGGCCTCCATACTCGTCGCGGAAGGGGAGAAGAAGTCCAACATCCTCCGCGCGGAGGGGGACAAGCAGGCCGCAGTCCTGAGGGCCGAGGGGTACGCCGGGGCGCTCAACCAGATATTCTCCGCAGCCAAAGGCATCGACTCGAAGACCATGACCCTCCAGTACCTCGACACGCTGAAGGCGCTCGGGGCGTCGCCCTCGACGAAGTACATCTTCCCGATGGAGTTCACCAACCTGATAGCGCCCTTGAGAGAGTACGCGAAGGAAAGCGAGAAGAAATAGCTGACCGGGCCCAGATAACCCGAAATCCTCCAGAAACCGGTCGTGTTTCCTCAGTTTTAAATCCGAATCATTTCATGGGTTGGAGCGAGCGAGTCTAGTGTCTGGGCAAGAGGGGGAAACCCAAGCAAGAAGGCGGACTGTAGTAGTTCTTCAGGACGAAATGAGGCGCGTCCTAGACGCCACCAGGGTGCTCCTCGAAGAGTTCAACGGGCTCGCCAAAGGGGATAGGAACGAGGTCTCGGCCGCCCTCGAACGGGTCAAGCAGGCGGAGGCCGACGTCATGACCCTCCGGACGGCGCTGATACGCGAGCTGTCCCAGGTCGGGACCCTGCTGGTCAACAGGGAGGACCTGCTCAGGGCAGCGTTCGCAGTCGAAGACATCTTCGGCCACATCAACGGCGTGGCGTTCAAGATGTCGCAAATGGCGAAGTCGTCGGCCAAGAACAAGAAGTACAGGGACGCCATCACGCAGCTGCTCGGGCTGCTGATAGACGGCATCTCGAAGCTCAACGAAAGCATCAGGGCGCTCTCGATAAACCCCGACCAATCCATCCAGATGTCTGCCCAGGTGCAGCAGATAGAGAGCTCCATGGACAGCGACTACCGGGAGGCGGTCGCGATGGTGATGAAGACCGCAGCCAACGTGAAGGAGCTGATCACAGTAAAGGAAGTCGTCGAGGCGATCGAGAACTGCGCAGACGCGATGCTCGACGCAGCAGACGCAAGCACAATCTTGGCACTGGGCCTGTAGCCATGCCGAAGCGGGCGAAGGGGCGGCTCTTCGAGAACAGGATCGTCGTCTGGGACATTGACGCCTCCAGGCGGCTGTTCAAGGACGGCTACTACGGCAAGCCCCTCGGGATCCCGAAGCCGAAGGACTTTCAGTTCGACGCGCCGCTCATCCTCGACCTGATGGAGGGGTACTACCTGGCCACGAAGAAGGTGGTCGAAGTCGAGGACGAGGGGGGGAAGGAGCTCACCCCCAGGCAGCTCCGAGACGTATGCGAGGCGTCCTACACCGACTTCGGGGAGAAGTTCCAGGTCTACAGGAAGCTCAGGGAGGACGGCTTCGTCGTCACCCCTGGGATAAAGTTCGGCTCGGACTTCGCGGTGTACGAGCACGGGCCGGGCATCGACCACGCCCCCTACATCGTCCAGGTGGTGTCCCCTGACTCCAAGATGACAGCCACATCCATGGTGAGGTCAGGAAGGCTGGCCACGACCGTCCGGAAGCAGTTCATCATAGCCATATCCGACGAGGAGAAGAAGACGATAGAGTTCCTCAGGTACGACTGGTGGCGGGCATAGCCGTTGAGCGCCATAACCGAGGACTCCTTCGTCCTGGTCTACAGGGACAGGAGGCGGAGGTGGCTCGTCCGTCCCAGAGACACCCCCAAGCTGCACACCCACCTCGGGATACTCGACGTGTCCGCGCTCGTAGGGAAGGAGTTCGGCGTGGTCGCGACCACCACCATGGGGGACGAGCTGACCATCCTGCGCCCCACGATCGAAGACCTGGTCATGAAGCTGGCCAGGAAGACGCAGGTGATCTACCCGAAGGACCTGGGACTCATGGCCGTCAAGCTCGGGGTCCATGCGGGCTCGAAGGTGATAGAGACCGGGACCGGGAGCGGGGCGACGACCGCGCTGATGGCGTACCTCGTGCAGCCGACCGGGATGGTCTACACCTACGACCTCAACCCCGAGTTCCAGGAAGTCGCGAAGAAGAACATCGAGCGGCTGGGGCTGTCGGAGTTCGTCACGTTCAGGATCGGGGACTCGCGTCAGGGGTTCCAGGAGAAGGGGATGGACGCAGGCATACTCGACGTCGGCGACCCCTGGGAGGTCGTCCGCAGCATGAGGGTCAGCCTGAAACCCTCGGCGCCGATGGCGGCGGTCACCCCCACGACCAACCAGGCCGAGAAGCTCGTCGCGAAGATGAGGGAGGAAGGCTTCGTCAACGTGGAGACGATGGAGATCCTGCTGCGCAACCTCGAAGCGCGGGTCGGGATGACCCGGCCCTCGAATATTATGGTCGGGCACACCGCGTACCTCACGTTCGGCAGAAGCACTTTCATAGAGTCGTGACCCTCAACCCGAACCACGCCCGCCCAACCTGTTTGGAGGGCAGTCGGACCCGGGCATGATGTGAGCGACGTTATTAGCGCCAGAATCCCCGCCAGAGAGGGGAGCATGGGCGTCATCCGCACTCGGCGCCTCTTCGGCATCCCATTTCCGTGCCTGGGCCCGGCACGGCCACGTCTACTGCCTGAACTGCGGCTTCTGCATCAACGTCGAGCGGAGCGTCCAGGTCGACCCCGCCAGGCGGAAGGCAAACCCGAAGGTCCGGCCCTGAGGGCGCCCCGCCCACAACGGTTTTAAGGCCAATTCAGTCGCGCTGGTCAAGAATTGAGCGCCAGAGCGCGATACGAAGACCTCTCGACCGTGCTGTACATGGTCCCGTTCATCGGGGGGATCGGCTACGCCATCGCCCTCTGGGTGCAGAACGGCGCATCCCTCATCCTTCCCAGCTCAGTCTACCTG
>DAIDAO010000040.1 GCA_027310575.1 bacterium
AGTGAAAGCGGGGCAAATCCGATTCGGTGAGAGAGATGAAGTTTCCAAAGGAGATCAGGCGCAACTGTCCCTGGTGCCACAAGCACACCGTACATTCAGTTTCGCTCTACAAGAGAGGCAAGGAGCGCGCAGGCTCCTGGGGGGCCCGAAGGCAGGCACACAGGAAGAGCGGCTATGGCGGGCAGAAGTTCCCTGAACTGATCCGCACTGCCAAGACCACCAAGAAGGCCACGCTCCGCCTGAAGTGCAGGGAATGTAACCGTGAGATGATGACATATGGCATACGGCTGAGGAAGGCGGAGATCGCGGCATGAAGCGCGACCGCGAGCCGATCCCAAAGACGAGGAGCACCTTCCTGCTTGTCAAGTGCCCAGACTGCGGCGAGGAGAGGATCCTGTTCTCGAACTCGGCGAAGGACATAGGCTGCAGGGGGTGTGGCAGGAAGCTCGCCGAGAGCAAGGGCGGAAAGTCGGTCGTGCTGGCCACAGTCGTGAAGCGGCTGGGCTGAACGCCCAAATAGGCAGCCAAGGGAGAGCGAATTCGAGATGAGCGCAGCGCAGTCACTCCCCGAGGCAGGGGAGGTCGTAGTCTGCACGGTGAGGGAGATCACTTCTCATGGTATCTACGTCAACCTCGACCAGTACGACGGGACCAACGGCTTCCTCCACGTCTCGGAGATCTCTACTGGCTGGGTGAGGAACATCGACAGGGTCGCCAAGGTGTCGCAGAAGCTCATCCTGAAGGTCATACGGGTGAACAGGATGAGGAGGGAGATCGACCTCTCGCTGAGGCAGGTGACCAACGAGGAGAGGCGCGCCAAGGTCATCGAATGGAAGAGGGAGGAGAGGGCGATGACGATAATGGACGCGGTGAAGAAGAAGCTGGGGATAGACGACCGGTACGAAAGAGAGCTGCGGGGGAAGCTCGAAGAGGAGTTCGGGACGCTGTATTCGGCCCTGGAGACGGCTGCAAGAAAGGGAGAGAAGGGCCTGACCTCGGCCGGCCTGTCAGAGAAGGAGGCCAAGACGGTAGCAGAGATCGCGGCCGACAAGATAGTCCCGCCGCGATACGAGGTGGGAGCCCTGGTCGAGGTGTCCTCCAGGTCCCCAGAAGGGATAGAGCAGGTCAAGAAGACCCTGCTGGCCGCTGCGAGCGCGCCTTCCGCGGAGGTGCACATAAGCTACGCAGGGGCGCCCAGATATCGCGTCAGGATAACCGCAGACGACTACAAGCAGGCGGAGAAGGCGATGGACACGGTGATCGAGAAGATCAAGGACGGCGTCGGAAAGCACGACGCGTTCAGCTTCAAGCGCGAGATCTCGAGGAAGTACGGCGGCTCGTCCTGACGCGCGGCTTGCACGGATGATTCTGTTCCATCACGGTCAGGCGCAATTATCATATACTCGCCGGGTCGGCAAAGACAGAGCATCTCGCGCTCATGAGATGGATGGGGAGAAAAGATGCAAGCCCGCCAAGCGCTGTTCGCCGCGCTGCTGATTTCGATAGGGGTACTGTCGATAGAACTGGCCGGAGGGCTGCTCTACGGGAGTGTCGCTCTCGTTGCGGACGCGCTCCACGTGACCACCGACATCTTTGCCGTGTCCTTGAGCCTGGTTGCGCTGCGCCTGGCTTCGAGGCCCCCCACGGGCGGGCTGACGTACGGATATCACAGGATCGAGGTCGTGGCCGGGCTGGTCAACGGGCTGTCGCTCATGGCGATCACAGGGATAATCGCGTTCCAAGCATACCAGAGGTTCGTCTCCCCCGTCCATGTCGTGGTCGAGGGGACTGTCGCCCTGGCATCCGCTGCGCTTGTGCTGAACTTGCTCTCGTCCATGATCATCAGAAGGTCCGCGGCCGAGGCAGCAGGGTCTGAAGACCTCAACGTCTCCAGCGCCGAGAAGCACATCTTGGGGGATGCGCTGGCATCGTTCGCTGTGATAGTGGGCGCGGCCGCAGTCTTCGTCACCGGGCAGCCGCTCTTCGACCCGCTCGTCGCCGCTTTCATCGGCGCGCTGGTGTTGAACAGCGCGTTCAGGATATCACAGAGGTCCCTCGCCATCATCCTGGACAGGTCGCCCATCAGGGACATGGAAGGGCTCGGCAGCCGGCTCGCTCAGACGGAGGGGGTCGCGAACGTTCATGACTTCCATGTGTGGCGGATCTGTTCGCATATCACAGTGGCGAGCCTTCATGCGTGCCTCGACGAGGGTGGCAGGTTGAGGAGGGAGTCCGTGACAGGCGAACTTGAAGAGAAACTGAACGAAGTCGGCGTCCAGCACACCACGATACAGCTGGAGGACGTCACCTGCACGCCCTCCCACGTCCACCCCCAGACGGGCAGCGTGTAGGGCGAGAACGGCCGCGGTTGACCGAAGCCATCGGTTTTCGGGCGCAAACCTTATCGCGCGGGGTCGGGTCGCCGTCAGGTCGGTTCTCTTGAAGAGTCTCATGCTGAAGTGCGCGGAGTGCGGCAGATACACCCTGGCCGACAAGTGCCCCAGCTGCGGGGGGAGGACGGTCACGGTCCACCCGGCAAGATACTCGCCTGACGACAGATATGCCAGGTACAGGAGCCCTCTAGCCTACGAGGAAGCGGCTCACGGGACCAGCTGATAGAGCAAGACGGCGTTGAAACACTGGAGCTGAGAGTTCCCAGGGCATGGAGACTGCCCGTTCACCGCGTTGGTAAGGCTGGGGGAAACGTATGCCAGCCTGAAGGGCCCGGTGCTGTTCGTAGGGAAGTTGAAGCTGCTCGGATAGCCGAACGCCTCGATGGGCGGGGCGCCGTTCGAGCTGAAGGTGTAGGTGGGGCTGAACGCTATCGTGGCGCTGCTCCCCTGGCCCCTTGTGTAGAGGTACCCTGCGGGCTTGAACGGGAGCAGCTGGCCGAACAGGCTGTCCTGCATCGCGTAGGGGGTCAGGTTGAAGTCGTCGGGGTTCATGCATGCGGTCCCTGCGGAATCCAGCTCGTTGGGTGTGTTGCCGGGGCACTCGAGATACTTCGACTCGGTGAGGTTCCCGATCCGGATGAACCACTGCTTCTTGCTCTCGTCCCCGCCCCCGGCCGTGAACGCGCTGCCGCTCGGGACCTGCAGGAGGAAGAAGTTTGTCGTGCCTCCTGACTGCGATTGCATTGGGAATATGCTCCCGGTGATGAATATGGCGACGTAGGTGGGCCTCCCTCCGCCCATGGTCTTCGCCATAGCCGCCGCCTGGGTCACGTTGGACATCAGGAGCTGCCCCACCTGCGCGATCCTGGTGCTGTTCAGGGTCGCGTTGTCGACGATCGTGGTCCTGTTGCCCATCACAGTGAACCAGTAGCCGTAGTCCCACCAAGAGATTATCACCGCGTTGGTCGGCGTGTCCTGGCGGACCCACTGGAGGGTCTGTATCCAGTCGCCGAAGGCGACGCGGCTGTAGATGGTCGCGCCGTTCACCAGGCTGACCCCGCTGTCTGCAGGGCTGTTGTTGCAGAACAGCTGGCCGTTGTAGGAGCACGAAATCGGGTTGGGGATCCAGTAGGACCCGGCCGGGAGGACGAGGAGGGCTATGACGGCTATCGAGAAGACCACCTTCATCTCGTTGCGGGAGGTCGGCGCCTGCTTCGCCTTCTTGACGAGCTGGGAACTCCCCGGCTTGACGATCGCATATACGAGCTCGGCGAACCCGATTCCTCCGAGGATGCCCAGCGCGATCGACGAGTAGACCAGAAGGCGGGAGAAGGCTGCGGAGAAGTATAGCCCGGTGAGCCCGAACACGAGGGCGTAGATCATCGGGATGCCCTTGCGCCTGAAGGCGATCAGGGCGCCCGCCATGGCGAACGACATGAGGATGGCGTAGGCCGTGAAGTAGTCCGCCCCCGTCGGGACGAAGTGCTCGGCCACGGACTCGACGAGCGGGTTGCCTGAACGGGCCCACGGGGCGATTGCCGTGATGTATCTGAGCGTGAGGCCCCCCACAAGGCCGAAGCTCAGCAGTGTCAGCCCTGCGAGCGCGAACCCGAAGACCAGCTTGAACAGGGTGGGCCTGTACTCTGCGGGCTTGACCCACGTCTTGGCCCACTGGGCCACCAGCGCGAACAGCGTCCCCCCGATCAGGACAAGGCCGACGGGGTTGGTCACTATGGCCGGGCCGGGCCTCGGGAAGACCGAGCTCATGAACAGCGTAGACGCTGTGAAAGCGATCATGGCCGGGGTGTACGCCCCGAGCTCGACGTTGAGGAACGGTATCAGCATGAATATCAGGCCGAAGGCCGCGCTGAAGTAGTCCCCTCCACCCCAGGCCGTGCTCCCGTACCCGATGAGCAGGCCGCCGGCGACGGAGCGCAGGACCCTCCCGCGCATCGGACGCTCCTTGTCGAACACCGTGAGCATCAGGTAGCTTGCGGCAACGAACAGGAATATCGCGAGAGGTTCCGACTTGAACCAGCCGAGGTTGCCCCTCTGAATCAGGGGCGGGGAGACTGCGAATACGAGGGCCGCGAAAAGGCCGGCCGCGTCGCCTGCCACCTTCCTCACCAGGAAGTAGAACACGACCGCGGTCAGGGACCCCAGGAAGACCGGGAGTACCACGAGCCAGTCGTAGAGGGAGATCTGGACGCCGAAGAGGTCGTGGACGACCAGATACGTGAGGGCCCCGGCCACCTGCAGGCCCCCCTGCGAGGTCGCAGCCACGTTCCTCCCTATCGGGAACCATGTGGTGATGTCATGCCAGTAGAAGTACCCCTGCATGTTGTGGCACGCAGTGTACACCGTTGCCCCGCAGTCGGGCGGGTTGGCGAAGAACGCTGCCCAGAGCCCTTGAGCGTGGAACAGGTTCACGATGTGCTGAGCGGCGTAGAAGTCGTAGTAGGGGTCGAACTCGTTGAGGTAGAACCCGTACTTCGAGGCGTACGCGCGTATCAGGACCGCGATGGTGAAGACGATGGAGAGCACCATCGAAGTCATGAGCGCCCTGCGCGATACCGACGGCCTCCGCAACGAGGACCTTAGGGTGTCGAGTAGCCCCAAATCTTGGCGGCGAGCCTCTCAGGGCTATTTTAAGCGTGCCTTTTACTTCTTCAGAAGCGAGCCCAGGTACGCGGCATAGCCGCCTGCATCCAGAAGAATCTTCGATTCCGCCGCGAAGTTCGAAGGCTTCACCTCTACGAGCCACCCCTCCCCATACGGCGACTTGTTGACCAGCTCAGGGTGGGAGTCGAGCTCGCCGTTGACCTTCGTCACCGTCCCTGAGATGGGCGAGTAGATCTCCGACACGGCCTTTATCGATTCCACGGTCCCCAGCGGCTTCAGCTGTTCGACCTTCGCGCCGACCTTCGGGGAGGTGACGTAGACCACGTCGTTCAGGGTCTTCGCTGCGTAGTCGGTGATGCCGACGCGCACGACGCCGCCTTCCTCCTTCGCCCACTCGTGCTCTTTCGTATACATCAGGCCGTCGGGAATCTGGTAGCCCTGGACTTCCATCGGGACTGGCGCCGACGTGGCGGGCTAATTACCCTTTGTGCGTTTCCAGCCGTAGAGCGATTCGTCGTAGAAGGGCGGCTTTGTGATCGTCCCCCCGACAGGAGCCTCCCTGACTCTGACGCTCACCCGCGTGCCGAATTCGGAGCGGTCGCGCCTGACACGGCACTGCGCCACTCCCTTGCGCATGATGGGGGAGAAAGTCCCGCTGGTGACGAACCCCACCTTGCCGGAGGAGTCGGCGACCTCGAACCCGTGTCTTGGGATGCCAGAGTCGAGGACGAGGCCCCTCCTGACGGCCTGCGGCTGACGGACGGCCGGGTCGGCCAGCACGGCGGAGCCCACGTAGCCCGTCTTTCCAGCGGAGATCACCCAGGCGAGGTCGGCCTCGAACGGGTTGGTAGCCGGGTCGATGTCCGAGCCGTGCAGCGGGAGCCCGGCTTCGAGCCTGAGTGAGTCCCTGGCGCCAAGGCCGCACGGCGTCGATGTCGCGGCCAGCTTCTCCCAGGCCCGCATGGCGCCTTCTGGACGCTCCACGGAGGCCCCGTAGACAATCACTTCGAACCCGTCCTCGCCGGTGTACCCAGTCCTGGATACGAGCGCGCGCTCCCCGGCCACCTTCGTCTCCGCGCACCTGAAACGCTTGATCTGCCCGAGGTCAGCCTCGGTCAGCGGCTGCAGGGACTCGGCCGCCTTCGGGCCCTGGACTGCGATCATCGCTGTGGAACCGGTAAGGTCCTCCATCCCGAGGCCGGCGGGGGCGTGGGCCGTCATGTGGTCCATGTCCGCATGGGCGTTGGCCGCGTTGACCACGACCATGTACCTGTCGTCGGCGAGCCTCTCTATGATCAGGTCGTCTATGATGCCCCCCCTGTCGTTGAGGAGGAGCGTGTAGAACGCCTTGCCAAGCGGCTGCGGCCGGACATTGGTGGGGACGAGCCCTTCGAGGAAGTCCGTCGCCTGGCTCCCCTTGACTTCGAACCTCCCCATGTGCGACACGTCGAATATCCCGGACGAATTCCTTACGGCGAAGTGCTCGTCGGTCGTGGTCGTGTACCAGAGAGGCATGTCGTACCCGGCGAACTCGGTCATCTTGGCATGGGAGGCGTGATACGCGTGGAGCTGGGTCGTCTTGAGCACGAAGCCCCGCGCCGGCCGACTGTATTTAAGAGAGCGAAGCTTCGCTCTGACAGTTGCTCACTCTGAGCCCGGTCGCGGTCCAGGCCAAGAGCTCCAGGTTCGACCTGGCAGGGCTCATAGAGGAGAAGCTCGGCGGCAGCCTCAGGGACGGTGACGTCCTCGTGATCTCGAGCAAGTTCGTGGCCGTCTCGGAAGGGAGGGTCGTGAAACTCGGGACGGTGCGGCCGGGCGAGAGGGCGAATGAGCTGGCTGCGAAGCACAGGATGGACGCCAGGCTCTGCGAGCTGGTCCTTCGCGAGTCTGACGAGGTGATCGGAGGCATCCCAGGCTTCCTCCTCGCCAGCAAGGACGGCCTCCTGACCCCCAATGCGGGCATCGACAAGTCGAACGTGAAGCACGGGAGGGTGGTCCTCTATCCCAGGAGGCCGGAGGTCTCCGCGTGGAGGATACGGGAGGCCCTGAAGTTCTCGATGGGCGTTTCGGTGGGGGTGGTGATCTGCGACAGCAGGCTCTCGCCCACGAGGCGGGGCACCACTGGCGTGGCCGTGGCCGCGTCGGGGATCGAGGCGGTCTTCGACATGAGGGGCCGGGCCGACCTCTTTGGCAACGTGTTGAAGGTGACAGCGCAGGGCCTGGCCGACGACCTCAGCTCTGCCGCCGAGGTCCTGATGGGGGAGTCTGACGAGTCCGTGCCCATAGTCGTGGTCAGGGGTCTGGACAGGAGGCTGCTCAGGGAGACGGAATATGGTGGGAAGAGGTTCGCCATCTCCGCGGAAGACTGCGTCTATCTTCGGAGCCTCGGTTTCTCCGGGGGTCCTGCATAGGCCTAAATGCTCGTCGCAGGGCGGGGACGTGGTTGACCTACGAGATCGTCTGCTCATCCTGCGGGGCTGCGCTCTACTCTGGGTTCGACCTGAGGTCCCCAGGAGACGTCCTCAAGGCCGCGGAATACAAGTGCAGGAAGTGTGGGGCGAAGCTCTCCCCGGCCAAGTTCACTGTCGATGTCAAGAAGATAGACGGGTCGTTCTCCTAGGATAGGCTAAAGTTCCCGTGGCTTCCGCCATGCCCCGAGGAGCACCCGGCGTGGGTAGCGGACACACGCTCGTGATATGCGAGAAGCCTGACGCGGCCAGGAGGGTCTCCGAAGCCCTCTCTGGGGGCGCATACCGCAGCGAGCTGGTCGACGGCACTACGGCCTACAGGTTCAGCCGCGGAGGGGAGGACTTCGTGGTCTGCTCCGCACAGGGGCACGTGTACGGTGTGTCCGACCCCTCGGATGAGAGGACGGTCTACCCTGTCTTCGACGTGGAGTGGTACTCGTCCGACCTCGTCGACAAGGACAGTGCCGGAGCTGCAAGGCGGATATCGGCGATCAAGAAGCTGGCCGCCGGGGCCTCGAGGTTCGTCAACGCCTGCGACTTCGACGTGGAAGGGGAGACCATCGGGTACAACGTCCTCAGGTACGCCTGCGGCGGGAAGGAGGAGGAGGCGTTGAGGGCGAAGTTCTCCACCCTGACCGAGGAAGACCTCGTGCAGGCTTTCGGCGACCTGAAGCCGCAGGGCACCAAGGGCCTCGCCCTTGCGGGGAGGGCGAGGCACGCCATAGACTTCGTCTGGGGGGTCAACCTTTCCCGAGCGCTTTCGCAGGCCGCGCTCGGCTCTGGCCACAGGTACAGGACGGTGAGCGTGGGACGGGTGCAGGGCCCGACCCTGGGGTTCCTCGTGCAGAGGGAGAGGGAGATACGGGAGTTCGTCCCCGTCCCCCACTGGAAGGTCTCCGGGGTCTTCGAGAGGGACGGGAGGAAGTTCACGGCTGGGTACTCGGTGGACAGGGTGGAGACGAAGGCCGCAGCGGAAGGGGTCCGCGACGACTGCGCCGGCAGGGAGGCGACCGCGAAGTCTGTGCGCAGGAGCCTGGCGCAGGTGGGACCCCCGGTCCCTTTCAGCGTCGGCGACCTCCAGAAGGAGGCGTACAGGGCGTTCGGCTACACGCCCAGCAGGACGCTGCAGATGGCTGAAAGGCTCTATCTCGGCGCCCTGATATCATACCCGAGGACAGGCAGCCAGAAGCTCCCGGCGTCGATCAACTACAGGAACATACTCGCGGGGGTCGGGAGGATCCCGGAATATTCGGCACACGCTGCGGAGATCCTGAAGGCGGAACCAAGACCCGTGCAGGGCTCGAAGTCCGACCCCGCTCACCCTGCCATCCACCCGACCGGTGACAGGCCGCGGAGGGCCCTCGACGCCTCGGAGGCCAACGTCTTCGACCTCGTGGTGAAGAGGTTCCTGGCGGCCTTCGGGCCCTCGGCTCGGCGGGAGCTTGTCGACGTCGCGCTCGCAGTGGGAGAGCACGAGTTCAGGCTTGCCGGGGGGAGGACGGTCTTCCCAGGCTGGATGAAGTACTACGGGAGGTATGCCGGATACAGGGACGTCGAGCTCCCTCCGGTGTCCGAGGGGGACAGGTTCAGGGTAGTGGAAGTCCGGGTGGAAGAGAGGTTCGAGCAGAGGCCCCCTAGGTACAACCAGAGCAGCCTCCTCGAGAAGATGGAGAAGGAGGGGATTGGGACGAAGGCGACGCGGGCGGACATAATCGCGACTCTGGTGGGGAGAGGATACGTCGCGGGCGAGGGGATGGAGGTGACCGAGCTCGGGTTCTCCGTGGTCGAGACCATGGCGAGATACGCTCCGTCGATCATCAGCACGCAGCTCACCCGCGGCATAGAGAAGGAACTGGAGGCGGTCGAAGGCGGCGCGGGCGGGGAGGCGGCGCTCATGAGGGAGACGGTGAGGTCGCTCGCACGACAGCTGGCCGACCTCAACGCCAACGAGGAAGCTGTGGGGAAGGAGATAGATTCGGCCCAGATGACGACGGCCGCGAAGTCGTCCGTCCTGGGAAGGTGCCCGGTCTGCAGGACGGGGGAGCTGAGGATGATCAGGTCGAGGAAGACGAAGAAGAGGTTCGTCGGGTGTTCCAACTACGCGTCGGGGTGCCGCGCCTCCGCCCCCCTTCCTCAGAGGGGGGTCGTCAGGACCACTTCCAAGGAGTGCGAGCGCTGCCGGTGGCCCGTCGTCTACATCCTGGGGACGGGGCGCCCCTGGAGGCTCTGCGTCAATCCGGACTGTCCTGGGAGGAAGAGGCGATGAAGTGCCCCCTCTGCGGAAGGGAGGCCGAAGGGGAGCTGTGCGCCTATCACGCGGCCGCGAAAGGGGCGGTGGAAGCCGCGTACCCGCGCTGGGCGAGGGCCTTCGGAAGAATCGATTGGAAAGATTATTTGGATAGTGTTAAACGCAACCCTCAAACGGGCCAGTGGGCCAAGGAGATAGCAGAGTTTCTGCGAGGGTGATTGGTTGATAAGAGAAGCGTTGGGGTCTGCGTATAGGAGGACGATCGGGGCGCTGAAGGACGCGCTCGTAGGGTTCGTCTCGTCCATAACCAGGGGTGGCGGGCTGATCCAGCTCCTCTACATCCTGTTCCTGGTAGCGCTCATGGGGGGCTTCGTGAACGCGGTGTTCTTCCCGGTCCCGAACCAGAGCCCCATCCCGTATCCGAACGGTACCGCGATGACCATCCCCGAAGCCATCGTCGACGCGGTCGTGGTCGCCGTGGGCGCGGCTGGCATCTACCTCGCCTACCAGAGCGGGAAGCAGACCGCAAGGACAAGGACGGTCAACCTCTACCTGGGACTGGCCCTGCTGCTGATCATCGTGTCTGTGTTCGCAGGGATAGACCTGGCTATACTGAAGGGACTCGGCTAGAGAACGCCCCTCCCGCCCAGCCCAGGCCGCGCTCGCTCCTGATGTCGAGCCACCCTTCCCTCGCTTCGACGGAGGCCGCGGCGTCCGAGAGGGACGAGATCGACCTCCCGGCCCTGGACTGGTGCAGCCCCTCCCGCCTGTACATGCTCATGATCACCGCCTTTCCGTTGGTCCGGGCAAGGTAGGAGAGGCTCGCGAGTGCGAAGGTGAGCTTCCTGCTCCGGGGGCTCCCGTCCTCCAGGGAGATCAGGTGATACAGGCTGTTGAGGCTGTCTATGACTATGACCTCTTGCCTGGCTTCGAAGAGGCCCGCGATTTCGAGCTCGACGTCCGAACCGGGGCGGGGGACCCTGACGAGCGTGGACCCGGCGGTCGCAGCGTCCATGGGGGCGAAGATCCGGTCCGAGTTCGACGAGTAGAGCGCGTCGAGGTCCAGGACGGCGCAGGGGCGCCGCAACCGGGCCGCGTGCTCCATCAGCGTGGCCGCGAACGACAGGTTGGCTTGCCTCCCTTCGAGGAGGAAGGTGGTCGTCCTCCCGGTCAGGGGGCCGAAGAACGACTGGGGCGCTCCGCCGCCAAGACTCATTAGACCGGCGCCCGGTGTCTGCCCTAGATATTTCAAGTGAACCGGATCTGCGTCGTCACGTCAAAGGCCGGCGCGTACTACGCGCTGGTGTCGAGGCTCAGGCGGGCCGGGCTCCCCTTCTCCAGCCTCCTCCCCGGATCCGATTTCGGGGAGTGCGAGCTCGTGCTGACGACAGCCGAAGAGGCCGGGCAGTTCGGCGGACGGGCCCTCGCCCTGGAGGAACTGGACGAGAACCCCGGGGTCTTCAAGGGCCAGGTGATGGCGCGGCTCGCAGAGGGACAGGTGGTCCTGGTGGGGGTGGACCCGGGGAAGCGGACCGGGCTCGCCGTGTTCTACGGGCAGACGAAGCTCGCCTTCAGCACGTTCAATTCGACAGGGGCCGTCTGCTCGAGGGTGGGGGACTTCGCGAGGGGGATTCCGTCGAGCAGGGTGGTCGTGAGGGTCGGGGACGGAAACAGGCAGATGGCCGGCAGGCTGGTGGAAGGGCTGAGGAGGGCGGTCCCTCGGGCGACCATAGAGGTGGTGGACGAGTCAGGGACGTCTGCCGGGAGCTCGAAGATGAAGGGCGTCCAGCGCGACCAGGTGGCCGCAGCCAAGATCGCGTTCAGGAAGGGGGAGGTCGTCAGCCGCACGACGACCAGAATCCGCGGCTGAACGAGTCGATCGCGCTGGGCGTGAAGTCCCCCACGGTGAGGTCCCGCCTCAGCCAGGAGGGCATCAGCTCCCTGGCGGCCGTCGACCCGAAGCGTTCGTCGAAGAAGAAGACGAGCCCGCGCTTCCCTGGGCTCCTCACGTGCCTCCCTGCGGCCTGGAACGCCCTCCGGAGCGCAGGGAGCCTGGAGAGCATCAGGTAGGAGTCCTGCTCGCCCGCGCGCTTGAGGCACGCATACTCTGCGTACATCATCGGGGAGGGTGGCGGGAGAGCCAGCCCGACCACAGCCACCGACCCCATGGCCCCGCCGTCGAAGTCCTCTCCTTCGGAGAACCTCCCTCCCTGCACAGCGAAGAGGACCGAGTCCTCCGCCGACCTGAACGAGTCGAACACCTCCTCGGCCTGCTCGCTGGACAGCCCCGGCGCCTCGGAAACCAGGCGCCTGTCTGAGACCCGCTCCGACACCATCTCGAAGAGCGCCCCGAGGACCGAGTAGGACGGGGCGAAGACCCCCACCCCGGACCGGGTGGACCTGACCACGGCCGCCACCCTGTCTGCGATCTTCGCGTACATCTCGGGGGTTCTGAGCTTGTATCGCGTCGAGGTGCCGGTGTCCACAGCGGTCCTGACGGTCACGAGCGGCTCGGCGGACGCTTCGTACGTCTCCGCCCTTCCAGGCTCGAGGCCCAGGGACCTCGCGAAGACGGATGACGGGTTCACGGTCGCGGAGAGGAGGACGGAGCTTCTGAACTCTGCCAGGCATCCGCCGAGGCCGCTCACCGGGTCGGGGTCCACGAGCCCGAAGGCGTCGTCCCATTTGACGAGCACCGAACGGCCTGACGAAGAGAGGCGGGACAGGAACTCGCCCACCCGCAGGATCAGCGAAGGGAGCTTCCTTTCGTAGACTATTGAGCCCCACGCTGCGCCGGAGCTGGCGCTGAGCTCGAACGCCAGGTTCTGGAGCCAGGCCGTGCCGTGGTCTTTCCGGAACCTCTCCAGGACCGAGGCCCTGTCGATCAGCCACCCCTGACGCTCGGCCATCACCTGCTCGAGCGTGCGCTGCAGGGCGGAGATCGATCCCGCAGCCTCTTCCATGAGCATGGCCCTGGCCTCCCTCGCAGCGCCTTTCACCTGTTCCAGCGTGATGACTGCTGAGTTGAGTCCCCTGAAGAACTCCCTCATGTTGTGCGCCTCGTCGACAACCAGGATGGTCTTCCTCCTGTCGATGGCGTTCCTGTCGAAGAGGACGGGCGCCGCCTTCGGGTCGAAGACGTACTGGTAGGGGACGACTGCGAAGGTCGCCTGCGCCATGGCCAGCCTTGCCACCTCGTAGGGGCAGACGTGCGCCCTCTCCGACTCCCTCAGGAGCTCGGCGTGGCGGGGGACCCTGAGGAGCGCCCTGCTGACGAGCCTGTCGAAGTCCTCCGAGAGCGTGACGTTCAGGAAGTAGGAGCAGAGGTTGTTGCTCACGTTGAACGTGCAGTACCAGCCGAAGGACTCGGGCGGTATCTCCCTCCTGCGCCTCAGCAGGCAGTAGTCGAACTTCGAGAGCGCGTACGCGGCCTTGAACGGGTGCCGTCCCTGCAGCCTCGAAGTCTCCTCGACCACCCTGTTGATCTGGCGCTTCGTCCGGCAGGCGTAGACCACCCTGCACCCCGTCTCTTCAGCTGCCGAAAGGGCGCCGGAGAGGACCGCCGCGGTCTTGCCGAACCCGCTCATGGCTTCGGCGATCAGGATGTCGCCGTCGAGGCACGCCTCGTAGACCCGCTGGGCGAGCTCCTTCTGGCCGGGGCGGAACGATTCGTAAGCGAACCTGGTCTCTATTCCCACATGCCATGACGGCCCGCCGCTATATTACGGCCAATGTCGGGGGCCGGTCAGACGGAGATCTTCGTCATGTACCCGCCGTCGGAGAAGAGGTGCGCGGTCGCCTTTTCGACCGCCGCCCTGTTCTCGGCCCTCGTGTATATCCTGAGGATGTCCATGAAGCCTGCTATGGAGCCGACCAGAGGCAGCTCGCTCAAGGGCACGTTCTTGTGCCTGAGCCTCTTCCCCTCCCCGTACACGACCTTGATCGACGTGGGCGCCTCCCTGGCCGACGTATACGGCACGGACGGCGTCGTGGGGACGTCGAGGTAGATGTGCATCCTGTCGACCTTCGCCTTCTCGGCGATGTCGAGGACCACCTGCTCCCTCATCCTGCTCCTCTCGAAGAGCTGCTCCACCACCCTGTCCTTCCTCTGGACCAGCTGTTCGAAGACGCACTTCACCAGACGCCTGTCCCTGAAGTCTGTCGCGAGCTTCTTCGCCTCCTTCAGCTCCGGACCGGCGGCGTCGAGGGAGACGAGGTCGTGCAGGATCCTTTCGTCGGTCATCTCGAGGTAGTCGTTGATGTCTGAGAGGTCGGTCAGATGAAGCGCCTCCTCTGCCAGCTTCATCGCGTTCACCAGCATCAGCTCTGCGGCCCTGACGGTCCTGTGGAAGTAGACCGCTTTGAACATCTCGTACCTGGCCAGGAGCAGCGCTTCGAAGGCGTAGAGCCCGGCGTTGTCGAGCGCCAGCCGCTTGTCCGCGACCCGGAGAGAGTCGATGACCCGCTGGGCGTCCACCTTCCCATATTCGACGCCGGTGAAGTAGGAGTCGCGTAGAAGGTAGTCCATTATGTCTGCGCTGAGCCCGCCCGCTATGATCTCGTTCATGAACTCCGGCTTCGCCGGCTGCTTCCCGACGGCGAAGTCTGACATCTTCTTCGGGGAGAAGCCGTGCCTGCTCAGCACGTCGCTGATCGACGTCTCGGTGATTATCCGCTGCGAGATGTCCTCGTGGGTGACCGTGCTCTTGTCGGCCAGGACCTCCTCGAAGGTGTGCGAAAACGGCCCGTGGCCGACGTCGTGCAGGAGGGCGGCCAGCCTGATCTCCTGAATCTGGTCCGGGGCGAGGTCGACCCAGAGCGAAAGGGCGTCGGCGATCTGACCCGCGACGTGCATGGCCCCGGTCACGTGGTCGAAGCGCGTGTGGACGGCCCCGGGGTAGACCAGGTACGCGCCCGCAAGCTGGTGGATCCTCCTGAGCCTCTGCATGAAGGGAGTGTCGATAACGTCGCGTTCCGCTTCGGTTATCTTGACGTACCCGTGCACTGGGTCCCTGATTTCGGCGACCGGGGTTAGCGTCAACGGTCCTTCACACGTATCCTCCATGTCTTAAACGGATTTGCGCCTGGCATCGAGCGCCCCGGACGCGGCGGACCTGATCGCCCTGCCCGTCTCGTCGATGCCCCTGTTCGCGTCGATGACGGTCCAGCCGAACTTCTCTGCGAGCTCCAGGTATGCGCCCCGGGCCTTCTCCTGAAGGCCCGAGTTCCTTTCGTAGGAGTCCTTGTTGCGCCCCCGCCTCGGGACCAGGCGCGCGGGAGGGGCGTCCAGCACGAGCGTCAGGTCGGGCTTGGGGAGCCCTTCTTCGAGGTTCATCAGCCAGTCAAGCGCGAGGCCGCTCGAGACGCCGTATGCGAGGTTGGAGCCCGTGTACCTGTTCACTATGACGGCGTCGGTCTTCGAGAGCGTGGCCTCCAGCTCCTCTCTCTTCTCCCATCTGTTCGCCGCGTAGAGCATCGCCCTCACCTCCGGCGGATAGACCGCGGTGCCGTCCAAGAATTTCCTGATCTCCTTCCCTATGGCGGTCTCGTAGACCGGGAAGGACAGGGTGCGGGTCGAGAGGCCCTCCGAGCGGAGCCATGACTCCAGGAGGGAGGTCTGGGTCTTCTTGCCGACCGCATCTATCCCCTCGACTGCGATGAAGACGCCTCTCCTGCGGCTCATGCTCGCCGTCGGCCTGCAGAGCGCCCTAGAAAAACAGGGAGACGAAAAGGAGCGCTGTGATGGAGGCCGCTGCCAGCCTCGAATAGGTCCGGGCGAAGCCGGAGCTGGCCTGCGTGATGGCCGCGAATTCTTCCAGGGCCCTGGACCCGAGCACCCTGACCCTGCTCTTCACTTCCCCCGAGCCGTAGCGGGCCGGGGCGAGCCTCGATTCCGCGATCTTGGCCAGCCTTGCCACGACCTCGGCTATGGACTGGGGGGGCGTAGCTTCGCCGAGGGCCTCGTACCCCCTCTCCACTGTCAGCCCCCTGGCCGCGAGGTTATGGCTGTCCGAGGTGCAGAATTCGATCAGGCCGTATCCGGACTCCTCCAGCGCCTTTGCGATCACGGCCCTGAGGCCGGGGACGGAGTTGTTGGCGTCCGCGAGGACGAGGGCAGACGTTTCGTTCTGCTTTCTGAACATGAGAAGCGCGATCCCGTTCTCGGTCAGGTCACCGCGGCCTGCGAAGCCGACCTCGCTCGAGTGGGAATAACCGACGCTGAACGCGCCGGCCCGAGCCCCCCTGGCCGCTTCGAAGAGCTGCTTCCAGCCGGGGTCGTCCGTCACGGGGGACTGCAGGTCGTGGTCTATCGAGTTATGGGCGTCGACGACCGAGAGGCCGAAGCCGACCTCCGATGCGACCCCGGCCAGTTCAGTCTCGACCGCCGTCGCTATGTCGTCCGACCCGAGAGGGGCGAAGGACACTGTCGTGATCAGGTCGCGGTCGAAGGCCGAGGCGCTCACCTTGGCTTTCCCCACGGTCGTGTGGACCGGCCCCCGCAGCAGGGCCCTGCCGTCGTCAGAGACTATCGACTTCGCGAGCTCCCTCACTTGGAGCACATACTTCGAAGTCTCCGCCCTGGTGGCGAGGTTCCGCTCGTGGCCTCCAGGCCTGTGGAGGGTCATCGACTGCCCCAGCTCCTTGAACGACCTCGATATCACTCCGGGGAGGTCGTAGCTCCCGATCGGGTGGAAGGGGCCAGGATGCACGCCGGGGAGGACAACGAACGTGTCCCCTGCGCTCGTGCTGAAGCGGAGGACCTTTGTGGTGACCTCGACCTCTTCCGAATGGTCCGCGATCACCCCCTCCAGTTCGTCCGGGTTGCCTGCGGCCCAGGTCTTCATGAACGCCTGGAAGAGGCTCAGCGCGTCGTATCCGAGGCTCGTCTTCCTCCGCCGCAGCAGCAGGGGGAAGGCGACTACCACTGTCAGCGCGCCCGCGCCGCTCGCCAGGGCGACGGGATCGAGATGGCCGGCAAGCTCGGGGAACCTCACCACGAGCAGGGTCGAAGCGGGGTGAATCGCGGCGAGGCCGAGCGAAAGCGGGGCGTTCTTCTGGAACGCCCCCTGGATGATCAGGAACTCGAGGCCGGCGCAGACGAACGCACCGAACAGGATGGCGTTGGTGAGCGCGAGCGTCGACCCTGCAGGAAGCGCGTAGGCCGCGCCGATCGCGGCCACCAGGAGCCAGAGGAGGTCGCCCGCCAAGAGGACCGCCTGCGCTCTGCGGAAGGTGGCGACCGTCTTCCTGTCGACGATCTGCGCGGCGCTCGAAATCGCCGCCGCCGAGAGGACCAGGATGGCGAAGGCAGCGACGAAGGGCACGACCCCGAGTATCCCCCTGGAGAGGACGGCAAGGGCGAAGGACGCGACCCCGCCATAGAGGAGCAGGGCCGGAAACGACGGGAGGGCGAAGAGATGCCTGTATCGGCTCGCGAGCACGTCGGTGGCTGAGCGGGGCTTCGGATTCTGCTCAGCGGATGATGTTGATGACAATCGAGACAGCTATCAGGGCGATCGACCCTATGAGGACTATTTCTGGCCTAATCTTCACGCCCTGGGTCTCTTCGTTGAAGAAAGTGAGTAGGCCTGCGCTTGACGCCGGCATCGGTGCCTTGTCCTTCTTGCTGCTCATCGGAGTGCCCCAGAACCCCCAGACCGTTCTTAAGCGTAACGCCTTGGACTGGCGAGCGTGAGACGGGCGCGCATGGAGGGGGCGAGACTACCGCCCTGCGCCTGAGGCCGTCCCCTGGCGCTCGACTGCGCTTATCAGGTCGGCGAGGACTGCGGGTTCGTCCCCTATGGTCCACGTGTCGTGGCCCGGGTGAACGTCGAAGGCGTCGCTCCTATCCCGAGCCCCTGCAGAGCCCAGCACAGGTTCGCCTTCGTGGCCGGCAGGATTGCCACCTCCTTCCCCCTCTTCGCGACGCGGACGATGATCGAAGTGCTCCCCTCTTCGCGGCTGATTCCCAGCGCCTTGTTCCCGCTCTTCCGCGCCCACGCGGCCACGTCGTTCTCTATGCCCGGCTCGCTCGCCCTCAGCTCGGTCACGTCCCCATGCTCGGCCCTCCCGCCACACCTTGAAGAGGTAGGGCACCAGATCCCTTCCGATTTCACTATGATGCGCTTCGGGCGGGGGGCGCTGTCCTTGGCATTCCGCGGCAGAGCCGGTGTGCCGCGCTTAAACGGGCCCCTCACGTTTGCCAGACTTGAGAAAGGGCTGCCCGTCTTATTAACTAATTAGAATTCGCGAATGTTCGTGGAGTGAGATGGCTCAGGTTTCACCGCTGAAGACGGAGGAGAAAGCGGAACAGAAGGAAAGGTCGAAAGAGCCCTGGAGTACAGCGGGAGGGTCAACTGCCCGATGGAGGTCGGCTCGCACAAGGCCATCTTCGTGTCGGCCACCTACACCTCTCCCCCGGTCGACAAGAAGCCTTCGAGGGTCAAGTACGTCATGAAGAGGTCTTTCGCCATGATCTACTGGCGGGCGCTCAACGGGAGCCTGGAGAGGATCTTCGGCCTGCTCTTCGGGAAGACGAGGTTCCCCGCAGCCAAGCAGACCGAGCAGGAGATGCCGATCATCACCGTGAGTGCATCGAACGGAGGTGGAAAGAAGAATGCGTAGCGCAGCTAGCGAAAGGGCAGAGGAGGAGCTCTACCGCCTTCAGGCCGAGTTCTGCAAGGGCTTGGCCCACCCCAAGAGGATACACATCCTGAGGGTCCTGAAGGACGGTGAAAGGACTGTGAACGACCTGGCGAGGCTGACAGGCCTGCCTCAGGCCAACGTGTCCCAGCATCTGGCCCTGCTCAGGCAGTTCGGCCTGCTCACGACGCGGCGGGCAGGGACGAGCATCTACTATTCGATTAGCGACCGCAGAATCGTCGAGGCGTGCGACCTCGTCAGGAGCTGCATCGGGGACAGGCTGAAGAGGTCGCAGATGGTCCTGGCCGTCTCGCCCTAGGCCGTCTAGACGAACCCGTCTTCGGTGAGCTTGGTGGCGACCCTGCCCCAGAACCCGGAGCTAGTGGTCAGAATGGCGGAGACCGCTGTGAGGATGACGCCGCCCACGACCGCGACGGAGAGCAGCACAGAGGCGGCCGAGACGATGATGATCACCACGAACAGCGGGAGGATTATCGACATCTGCCTCAGGTTGAACTGGGCGGCCATCGTGATGTCGTCCCCTTTCACCTGGATCGGGGCGACGTACGCGGTCCAGCAGACTTCGAGGACGTACGAGCTGGGGATGACTGCCAGCGTGACCACGAGCGCAGCCAGGGCCTCGCCGTACCCAAGCGCCGCGAGGGCCGCGTCGGCGACCGCGAAAGGCGCCAGAATCAGCATCAGCGAGATGACCCTGGAGGCCACGAGGTGCCTGAAGTAGGTGGCTGTGGGAAGGGAGGTCAGCGACAGCCACAGCCTCTCGTTCGTTACCGCCGACGACGCGAGGAAGAGCGCGATTATGGAGAGCCCGAGGGACGCGAGAAGGGCACCGGGAAAGGCGCCATGGCCGCCCACCGCGGGCGCAGACGCCCGGGACAGTCCGTAGACGAAGTAGGCCGCTGCGGCCACGGATGACGCTGCGACTACCCATCGCGTCCTGATCCGCCTCGAGACATACCTCGACGACCCAGCCATGTTCATCCTCCCGGCGAGAGATATCGTGTTCAGGTTCATCGAGTAGATGGCGCCGACTGGGCTCTTTCCTACGTAGCTGTTCGGCGACTTGATCTCCGACGATGTCGACTTCACCAGGCTCCTCATCATGTCGAGTTCGACCCGCGACAGGCTCCTGAACGCCGCGGCGGTGGTGACCGCCGCGAGTGCGATGAGGGTGGCTGTCCCGCCGTAGACGTTGCCGTAGAAAGCCGAGCCGGGGGAGAGTGGGAAGTTCGCGAACGCGAGGAGGGTCCAGAGCGCCAGAGCAACTGAAAGCACCGCCCTCACTCTGGCTGTCATTGAAGGTGCGATCACGCCGAGCGAAGTGAAGGTGAGGGCCAGAGCCACGAGGTCTGCGAGGAGCAGGGCAGAGTTGAGGGACTGGTACAGGTAGCCGAACATGAATAGGATCGTGATCCCGAAGGCGATGAACTGCGAGAAGTAGATGGATATCGAGAGGTCCCTCGGGCTCAGCGGGAGGGTGAACAGGTAGTCCCGGTCGGACTTGTACACCATGACCCCTCCGGTGGCTAGGGCCATGGCCAGGAAGAGCGCCACTATCCCCGTCCCGTAGTACCCGAAGATGCGGTTCCCCTCCTCTGACGGGATCGCGGCTGAGATCCCGATGAAGTACACCAGCATTACAGCCATGAATATCAGGAGCGGCTTGGAGAAGCGGGTCCGGACGACGAACTTCAGGACCTCAAACAGCACCGGTCATCATCCTCGCGACCACCTTCTCAATGGGTTCCTCCGGAGACCCCTTCCTCCTGAGCTCCTCAATCGTCCCTTCCCACAGGAACATGCCCTTCGATATCATCACGACGCTGTCGGTCAGCCTGTGGGCGATCGACATTATGTGCGTGGAGACGAGGTGCGTCCCTTCGAGCCTGTCGAGGAGGGCGATGACCTTCTCCTGGGTCGGTATGTCCAGATAGTTCAGGGGCTCGTCGAGCAGCAGGACCTTGGGAGAGTGGATTATCGCCAGGGCTATCGCGAGCTTCTGGGTGTTCCCCCTCGAGAGCCTCCCGACGTTCGATTTCTCGTACTGCCTCAGGTCGAGCTCGTCGAGAAGGAAGTCCGTCCTCCCTCTGACGTCCTGCACCCCCCTCAGGGCCGCGATGTACTCCAGGTTCTCCCTCACGGAAAGCATCCTGTAGGGGAGCGCGTCCTCGGGGAGGTACCCCACGACGGCCTTCGACTCCCTGCTGTCAGGCGCGGCGCCGAGGATCTTCGCGTAGCCGGTGTCGACCCTGAGCGACCCGATGAGGAGCTTCAGCGTGGTGGACTTGCCCGCGCCGTTCGGCCCCAGGAGCGCGAACCTCCCTCCCTCGGGGATCTCGAAGCTCAGGTCGTTGAGGGCGAGGACCGAGCCGTACGACTTGCTGACGTGAGAGAGCTCGATGCCGTTCCTCGCTCCGTTCGAACCAGCTTTCATGCAGGCGCCTGGCTTCTGCCCCGAACCGATGGTGGTATTAAGCAACCCCCGGCGCGGGCTACGCTCTTCGTCCGGTCCCGGAGTCCTCCGCTTCTTCCGCCCGCCTATGATCTGGGCGCTTCGACGATTCCCTGCGCACTTACTCAGCCAGCGTGGGCTTCAAGAAGTCGGTCAGTTCCGTCTGGTCCGCCTTCCTCGGGCCCTGGAAGAGCTGGTCCAGCTCCCTCTGCAGCATGTCCAGCCTGCTCTTGAGGTAAGGCTCCACGTCGTACTCGCGAGCGAGCCTCTGGGCGATGTAGAGATACTTCTCCACCGAAGCCCTGGTCAGTGTGCCCCTTATCTCGCCCCCGCAGATGGGGCACTTCCACGACAGGGGCGGCCGCCTCATCGTCAGGCCGCAGGCCTTGCACTTGAACGCCTGCGTGGCGTACTTCTTGGCGTTCCCCATGATGTCCCTGATCAGGTGCGTCCTGATTATCGACTCGACCACCTCGCGGGTCGACACGGCCTCGATCAGGGACGCGACCTCGATCTGTTTCGAGATCTTCTCGTTGAGCGTCCGCAGCGTCGAGTAGGAGCCTCTTGACCGCTTGATCGTGAGGGCGCTGGTTGAATGGGTGAACCCGTACCCGTAGAACTGCGTGTCCTTTTCCAGCCGGGTCCCTATCCTCTCGATCATGTCCGCGACCGAGGCCGCCGGCGGGGCGCTCTGCGTCTTCTCGTAGAACTCGATGGGATACGACGAAGCGATGTCGAAGTTGTGCGCCTGCTCGTCCACCTCGGACGGGAGTATGACCGGCTGGATGAGGAGAGGCGTGTCCATGTATCCTCCGATCTGGGCGGGCACGTACTGGAGGGAGAAGTTGAGGAGTGCGTCCATCAGCAGCAGCAGCGAATCCCCGTCGCCGTCGCAGTCGCGCCTCTTCGCAGAATGCCAGTATGGGTTGGCGAGGCACACCTGGGTGGCCGAGAACCCGACCACCCTCCCCGCCACCCCTACCGAGGTGTGGGGCGCAAGGCCGACGACGAGCCTGCCGAGCAGGTCCGCGGGCTTGTTGGCGTTGTAGAAGGGCTCGAGGCCGTAGAAGTTCCGGAGCTCGTCGTCCACGCACTGGGCCATCCTGACGAGGTCGTTTCCTATGTCGACCGGGACGATTATGTCCTGCGGCTTCAGCTCGAGGATCTGGTCGTCGCTCTGGAGCGGCTCGCCGTTGGTGTCGTGCGAGTAGCCAAGACCCGCCAGGGTGCCGACGTCCGCCTTGATGTCCCTCGGCCTGAAGTGCGTCAGAGGCTCGTTGGTCGCGTCGATCCTGAGGGTCCCGTCCTTGTAGACGTAGGTGTCGTGCCTGCTCCTGATGACCCCCTTTTCGAGCGCCTCCGGGACCTTCGAAAGGCTCGTCAGCCCCCTCACCCCCTTGACGGGCTTGTTGGGATTGTGGGGTATTCTCGTCCTGATCGCCTCGAGCTTCGACTTGAAGTCGAACTCCATCTTCGAGTAGTCGAGGGTCTTCGACCTGCAGTTGGGGCAGACCTTCTCCTGCGTCGTCGTCCCGCACCTGGGGCAGGCCATGAACCGGGTCGTCGCGCCGCCGCAGACCTCGCATGTGGACGACATCCGCCGCTGGTTGCAGCTGGGGCAGAACATGTTGATCACTTCTATCTCCACCCTCCCTGCCTTTGCGGCGGCGAAGACGTCGCGCATGGGCCCGCCCTCCTTTCCGACCGGGAACAGGGCGTGGACCGGGGGCTTCATCCTCCTCACCATGGCCTTCTCCGGCCTCCCCACCCTGACGCCGATGGTCGTGGTGCTCTGGCGCCCCAGCTGGATCCCCGAGAGGCGCTTGACGTATTCCGGCTCCTCCGGAGGGACGAGGAACTCCGGCTCCGACAGCCTCAGCAGCGCCCGGAGGATGACG
The DNA here is from genome assembly GCA_027310575.1 of bacterium. Taxonomy (GTDB): domain Archaea; phylum Thermoproteota; class Nitrososphaeria; order Nitrososphaerales; family Gagatemarchaeaceae; genus UBA183. The sequence continues at coordinate 22,746 of DAIDAO010000040.1, forward strand.
GCAGGCTCGCCGCTGACCACGGCCACGTCTCCCTCTATCGTGTGCTCGATCAGGCAGGTGTTCAGTATCCAGCGGATCTGCGGGACGCTGGCGTTGACTACTACGTTGGCCCCCTCCAGCAGGGAGTACTTCCTCAGCTCGGCGAGCTCGGACGATCCGACCCTGTCGAACCGCGGCGTGTAGCAGGGATGGAGGGGTATGCCGAGCGACTGCGATATGGCGACCGCCTCGGCTGCCGTGGGGACGGTCTCGGGGGATGACTGGAGCTCTGAGGCCCTTTCGCGTGGGACCCCTGCGACTGCGAGCATTTCTGCCGCGCCCGGGACGGCCGCGACCGCGCGGCGGAGGTCCTGCACCCACCACTCGGGGACGTAGGGGGACGGCGGCAAGGCCTTGTTGTTCTCCAAGAAGTCTCCGTAGCTGATCAGGACGTCGCCCAGGTCGATGACCTTGGACAGCGCGTCGTGGACCTCCTCCGCCTGCGCCACGGTCCTCACCCTCACGACGCTCCCGTCCCTCGTCAGCACCGTGGGCCCTTCGATGGAATCGACGAAGGCGATGGTGGCGGCCTTGCCCGGAAGATCGACCTTCACCTGCGTGCCGGCCACGACTGGATAGTCGAGGAGGGTGGCGACCGCAGGATGAATCCCTATCGTAGAAAGGCCGGTGTTCATCGAGCGGCCGTACCTCAGCCTGAAGCCCCCCTTGCTCCTGGGCATCGAGAGCACGGCCCGCCCCGAGATGACCTCCTCGAAGTGGGCGCCTGCCTTTTCGGTCTCGTTGGTTGTCTGCTGCGTCCCCCCCTTCAGCTGAGAGAGGAACTCCCATCCGGAGATGTTGAGGCTGGCGAGCTTCTTCGAGAGTTTGTTCGCGCGGCCGATCACCCCGTCGTTCAGGACGCGGAGCGCCCCGCCCCTCAGCCTGTCCGTCGCGACGCGCTTGAGGCCCCTGTGCACCACGACCTCGATCGGGTCGGTCTCTATCCCGTCTATCTCCACAGGGATGTTCGAGATGGCGCGCTTGATGTCGTCGTCTGTGACCTTGTACTGGAAGTTGCCGACGTCGCGCTCGTAGATCCTCAGCTCCTCGGCGAGGCGGTCTATCTCCTCGGGCCGCGCCCTGTAGTTGCTGAGACCGAGCTTCTTGGCAGTGATGTCGGCGATGACGAGGGAGAACCCGGCCTCAGTCCCCCCGGCCGAGCGCATGGGGCCGGCGTAGGAGACGGAGACGTAGTCGGTGTTGTCGTCGTTCTGTTTTATCGTGACCCCCGAAATCCCTTCCAGAGGAGCGACTGTCACGCCGTCGGTCATGACCGCGAGGCCGGCGCGGACGCCGTAGCTGAGGGCCTCGTGCCTTTCGAGCGCCCCGAACTTGCCGAGGGCTATCTCCTGCGATATCGTCAGCGCGGCCCTTTCCTTCGTGGTGGTGTGGAGCAGCTCCCGGAGCCTGTCGACGAGCCCCTCGAACTGGTCCAGGCGGAGCATCTGGTTGACGCGGTCGGCCAGGTCGAAGACGGTCTTGCTCTCGACAGTCTCCGTGGGGTCGAACCCCTTCGCCCTCGCGGCCGACGCGGTCCTGTGAGCAGCTTCATACTGGGAAAGGATGTCCCGATAGTAGAGGCCCAGCCGCGCAGGGAATGGGGCGAGCGTCTTGACGCGCTCCCAGGCGAGCTCTGCTGAGAAGGACAAACCTGGGCGGTGATCCGGAAGAGGGAATTAAGGTCTATCCGTAAGCTGCGTCCCGCGGCTGCGCCTTCTGCTCCTGACGGCGAGGAGGATCAGGGCGGCAAGCGGGACCCAGACGGCGAGGACCGCGAGCTTGAGGTACGTGGCCAGCACCTCGAAGAACCCGGCTGCGACCAATATCGCGGCCGCCCCGCCCAGCGCAAGGGCAAGCTTCGTCGACCCCCAGTTCAGCCTTCTGGCGAACTCCCCGGGCGACACGGAGCGCCACGTCGTGAGCGCCAGCATGCCTGCGACAGTCGTAATCGGATAGGCAGACTCCTCGACCCATGTGTGCGGGAGGAGATAGAGCGAAACGAGCACGGCGGCCGGCGGGACAGGGTTCGGCTGGTATGTGAGAGCGATAACCTGGATCACCCGGCCTGTGTTGTAGCTGGCAAGGCCGTACGTCAGGGCCCCAAGGAACGGCAGCGCGCCGCCGAGTGCGACCTGGACGTTGTTGACGAAGATAGCCAGAAACTCTCCCATGAAGGTCGTCCCTGCTATCTTGTCCCGCGTGCTGGTGAGCACCGTGATGTACATCTGCTCCTCTCCGGGGAAGAAGGGGAGCACGGCCGCGAGAACCAGGATGGCCTGGCCCGCGACGAACAAGAGCAGCACCAGGGCCGGGAAGCTCGTGAGTCTGCGGGGGAGCCTCGGAGGCCTCCAGGAATATCTCACGCCGCACGAGTTGAGCGTCCCTTCCACGAGGGGTGCGTCGGCACGGTCGAAGGTGACGGACAGCTTCCGCCTCGGGTTGGAGCTGGTGAACCAGAGCGTCCTCCCGTTCCAGTCAGCCATCCGGATGGACTGCCAGGGGACCGACCATGACATTCTCGGGCTGCCCAGAGCAGGAGGCTCTGCCCCGAGGCCGCGGAGACCCCGCCGCCTTAGTTCGTCGTAGATGAGCATCGAGGCTGCCATCCAGACCGTGATGTAGACTGCGAGGGTCCCCGCCTGGAGCCCGACATAGGCCGCTGCGAGGAGGGGGAGGGGAACCAGCAGCGCGAGATAGATGAGCGCCGGCGGCTGGATCCTTACGCCCTGCAGCCCCTCCCGGGTCAGATACACGAGCGTGTTCCGCCCGAGGGCGCGGGTCGTGGGGACAGGCGGCTCCGGCCGGGCCTGCTCGGGGACGGGGCTCTTCCCCACCTCGTGGCCGCACCTGGAGCAGAACTTGTCCGTCCACAGCAGTTCCTTCCCGCAGTTGGCGCAGTACGGCAATGTGCCGGATGGGAGGGCGTTGCCGCTTATCACTTTGCCGGATACGGGCGCGTCTTCTTTCCGTCTAGGCCGGCTGTCTCGCTCCGCACTTGGGGCAGAAGACAGCGGCAGCCTCCAGCTGGGTGCCGCAGTTGGAGCAGAACTTCATCCCCGGGGGCGCGACTGTGGCCGGTCCCTGGCCGGGCTGCATGGGGGCGACCCTGGCCAGGTTCGAGTAGTAGTAGACTGTCACAGCTATCGGGAAGATGGGCGCGGTGAAGGCTCCAAGGAGGGTGCTGACGAAGTCGCTCGCCGGACCGAACGACGCACTGATCGCGCCGAGCACTGCGGAGATGATCACCACTACGATGAAGAGGACGAGGAAGGTGGCGAACGTCTTCAGCCACCTGTGGCTGACGAGCTCGCGGCTCCTGCCCATGCTCCCCAAGACGCCTGAGTTTTCGAGTAGAAGGCTTGGGAGGACGAGGCTGAACATGATGGCCAGGATGATTCCCGGGACCACCAGAGCGATCAGCCCGAGTATGACTATGATGCCGACGATGATTCCCAGGGCCCACATGGAAAGGAGCCTCGAAGCTGCAAACTTGGCCGATTCGGCGATGCTCGACCGCCTGTTCTGAATCTCCTCAGAGGCCATCTTGACCGCTGCCCCCTCGGCTATCGGGAACACCACGAGCGCGACGATCAGGACAGACGCCGCGCCTGCGGCCAGGGTCCCCAAATTGGCCGACAGCCAGTTGGCGGCCTGTTGGGACGTCGGGTTGGTGGGCAGCGAGGGGAGCGAAGCAGCCTGCCGCACGACCTCTGTGACCACGGCGTAGATGGCCTCGACAATCAAGAAGAGGGCCAGGTAGACCACGAAGTCGCGGCGGTAGAGGTCGAAGGTCTTCGAGATGACTTCGCCGAGGCCGAGCTCTCTCGTTATCCCGTTGTCGGCGGACATCTGATCGGGGGTCCCGCTCTGAGTTAGATATCCGTTTGGCTAGGTCGTCGCGGTCCGATGTGCCGAGCCCGCCTAGTAGAGCCCCAGAAGCGCGTCCAGCGACAGCGAGCCTGCGCCGAGTGCGATCAGGGCGATGGACGCGGCCAGGTATGCATAGTCGACCTCGTACGAGCCCCCTCCCTGCCCCTTCGGCATGAAGGCCGCGTTCGCCTTCGACTTCTTCATGACGATTATGCCCGCAAACTGCAGCAGGAACAGGAACCCCACGACGGGGACCAGGAGACCCACGATCAGGAAGACGCCTCCGAGGAGCTCGAGAAGCCCCACCAGCAGCGCGAATGAGGCAGGCACGCCCATGCTCGCTATCCACTGACCGGACTGGCGCCAGCCCCCGCCCCTGAGCTTCGGCAGGCCGTGCCGGAACATGGCCGCGCCCACC
>DAIDAO010000043.1 GCA_027310575.1 bacterium
CGGTCAGGGCTGTCGCCAGGACGCTGGGCGTAGAGGCCAGGAACCCCAAACGGACGTCGTATGGCGCCCTGGAGCTGGACATCTTCTGCCCCACGAGGTCGGACTTCGGCCTCCTCGTCGCAGCGGTCCAGCCCATCGCCAAGTTCGAGTTCACGAAGGATCTGAACGTGGCTCCAGCCCACAAGGAGGATGACGCGCTCTTCGCCGAAGCTCGAGAGATGTTCAACGCCGAGCGCTACTGGGAGTGCCACGAAATCCTCGAGGGGATCTGGAGGACCAGGCAGGGAGAGGAGAAGCGCCTCCTCCAGGGCATCATACTCGTCTGTGCTGCGTTCGTCCACCAGCAGAAGGGTGAGCATGCGGTCGCGGTGGGGGTCCTGAGGCGGGCTGCCAAGCAGCTGGGTTACGACGATTCTACGTACGGCGGATTCGACCTCCCGAAGCTCAGGCTGGAGGTCGACAGGATTCTGAGGAGCGGGCGCTTCTCGAACTTCAGGGTCTAGCCGAACACAGGCAGGTTCATGGGATTGGCCTGTTCAGCCAGATCGCTTCTTGTCCTCATCCCCGCGACGTTCCCAGCGGTCGCCAATGCTGCCAGGACGACTCCAATCATCGCCTGGTTGGACTCCGCGGACAGGTAGGGATATCCTGTCAGCGCGACTACAGCCTGGCCCGTGACAGCGAGAGCGACCACCGAGAAGGCGGCACCTCCTGCGTAGGCGAAGGATGCTCCCCAGAGCCCGAGCGCTCCGACGATTAGCAGGACGACGCCCAGCGGTAATGAAGCCCAGAGGTAAATCGAAGGTGCGGGGCATCCAAGCGCCGGGCAGCTGACGACTATCGTGGGGGCGTAGAAGTAGGAATAGAGCAGCCAGCCCGCCTCCAGCAGGGTGAGCCCGCCTGCCATTCTTCGAATCAGCGACGTCATCTCATCGTCAGCTTGTAGTGTCCGGCCTCGATGTTCTTGTTGATGTTGTCCTTGACGAGGTACAGCCTGTGTATCGGGCTCGCCACCTTCGGCGCAAGCGAGTAGTCCTTGCCGACGACGAACTCGTGGACCTGGCCGTCCCTGCAGGCGTGCGTGATCTTCTTCCCCGGCTTCACGCCGAGGCTGTTCATGTACACGTCCTTCGGCGTGGTGCAGGTCAGGACGGCCCACTCTTCGTCGTCAGGTACCGTCTCGAAACCCACGCTCGGCTTGAGCGGCTCGCCGTAGCGCTTGTCGTCGCAGAAGAGCTTCTTGCAGCCTCTGCACCTCCAGACGTCGACCACCCCCTGGAGGTAGTTATCGCGATTCACGTTAATCATGCCGGTAAAGACTATCTCATGTACATGCTCTGAGGTCGCCAAGGCTCACCCGCCCCCGCTCGCCGTGTTTTTGTCCGTTGCGGCCTCGTAGAGAGGGATGAGCTCCAGTATCAGCCTGTCCACCCTCATCCTCCGCTCGTTGATCTCCCGGACCATCGCTTCCCTCCATGTCCTGTACTGGTTGGCGATCCCGAGCCGGGGGTGGATGGGGATGATCCTCTTCCCGTCGCCGGAGACGATCGCCATGCCCTTCTCCAACAGCTTCGAGGCGTCCCCAGACCTGGGGATCTGGCCTGCACGCAGCAGATCGAGATAGAGGAGCGCGTCCTCCCTCGAAAGACCTGTCTCGGCGACGAGCCTATCGAGGACGTCCTTCTCATCCCTCACCCCTGCGGCCGCCTTCCTCAAAGCTTCGAGGTCCCCGGCGAGTCCCAGAGGAACTCGAAGTAGTCTCTGGCGAAGCTCGCCAGGCCGTGATGCGAGGCCCAGATTGCCAGAGGGACGGACCCCTGCTCCCCACCGCCCAGGAGGAGCACGACCTCCCTCGAGTCCGAAACGAGCCCTCCGCCGTACATAGTCTTCCTGGCCCTTATCTCTGCATACCTGGCCAGCTGGTCCGCCGCTTCCTTGGGGAGTTCGGGCGAGGTGAGTATCATCGTCTTGACCCCCTTCTCCTTCAGCGCAGCCATCAGCGGCTCGATCCTGTCGGTGAAGGGGAAGATCGGTGGGGGGAGCGCCACCAGCAGCTCAGTCCTGCAGTTCAGGAGCAGGTTCTTGACCCGCGAAAGAATCTCGTTGGTCCCCCTCATGATCCAGATGTCCGGCTTCTCAGATTCACCCCGGCTGACGTAGATCCCCATGAGCTCCTCGAGGGCGACCTGCTCCCTCTCCTTCCTCTCCGTCTCTGTCCTAGACTTCAGCTCCTCCAGGGCCGTGTCTGGAGGCTTCGCAGTGTACACGATGGGCCTGCTCTTCTGCTCCTCCACCCAGCCGCGCCTGTGCAGGGACTCGAGGGCGTCGTACACCTTGGAATATGGTATCCTGGCCTCCCTGCTGACGTCGCTCGCAGTCATGGTCCCTCCCTTCAGGAGGGCCACGTAGGCCTTGACCTCGCTCCCTGTCAGCCCCAGCGCCTCCAGGGAGGCCGCGGCCCTCTCGCTCAGGGACAAGCCTTCCCCTCCGCGCCCCCGAGCGGCAACGCGTAAATCGGCTCAAGGGCGCGCGCATCGGCATGACCAGGTGCAGACACGGGTCTCTCGAATACGTCGGCGAGCAGAAGACAGACGACGGTTCCAACTCCTACAGGCGGTGCAAGGACTGCGGGATGCTGCTCGTGCTCACCCCTTCGGGGAAACTCATCGGCGTGCCCGGAGCTAGGCCTGAACAATCCGCCACGGCGAGCAAGGGAACGCCATTTTAACCTTTCACCCTCTGCGAAGTTAAAATACTTATATCCTCTGGGCGACAGGGAGACTACTGAGCGAATCCGTTTTGGCCCAAATCGCAGACGTCAGTCTAGAGCTGAAGAAGGAGGTCTCCAAGGGGAACTTCATCCGCCAGACGCAGTCGATCTGTCCTGACTGCAACCGCATCCTACCTGCGATAGTCTTCGAGAGGGACAACAAGGTCTGGATGACCAAGACCTGCCCCGAGCACGGCGAGACCGAGGAGCTGTACTTCGGCTCGTACGAGATGTACAGCAAGTTCTCACGCTATTGGAAGGACGGCAAGGGGACGCACGCGGCCAACGTCCCGATGGACGTCTGCTCATGCCCGGCGAACTGCGGGCTCTGCTCGAACCACCTTTCGCACACGGGACTTTCCAACATCATCGTGACCAATAGGTGCGACCTGACCTGCTGGTACTGCTTCTTCTACGTCAAGAAGGGGCTTGAGGGGGCGTACGTCTACGAGCCGACCCTCGACCAGATCAGGGAGATGGGCCGCTCGCTGAAGGCTGAGAGGCCTGTCGCAGGCAACTCCGTCCAGATCACCGGCGGCGAACCTACTCTCCGGGAGGACCTCCCGACCGTAATCAAGATACTCAAGGAGGAGGGGGTCGACCACATCCAGCTCAACACCAACGGCATCAACCTCGCCCTGAACCCAGGGCTCGCGAAGCGCCTGAAAGACGCGGGGGTGTCCAACCTCTACATGAGCTTCGACGGCGTGACGCCGAAGACGAACCCGAAGAACCACTGGGAGGCGCCCTACGCCATCGAGGCGTGCCGCAGAGTAGGGGTAGGAGTGGTGCTTGTCCCGACGGTCATAAAGTCGATCAACGACCACGAGCTTGGCGGCATCATCAACTTCGGGTGGAAGAACATCGACACTGTCCACGCAGTCAACTTCCAGCCTGTGTCTCTGACAGGCAGGCTGACGAAGACTGAGAGGGCGAAGTACAGGATCACGATCCCAGACTGCATCGAGAGGATAGAGAAGCAGACTGACGGCATGATCACGAAGGACGGCTGGTTCCCTGTCCCATCCTGCTCGCCGGTCACGGGCTTCATCGAGGCGTTCACGAAGAAGGAGCAGTATGAGCTCTCCATCCACTTCGCATGCGGCGCCGGGACGTACGTGTTCAACGACCCGGACAAGAAGAGGCTGGTCCCGCTGCCAGAGTTCGTGGACATACCGGGGCTCATCGAGTACCTGGACGAGAAGCAGGAGGAGATTTACTCAGGGACGAACCGCTACATCGTAGCTGCCAAGGTCCTGACGAGGATCTCGTCCTTCGTCAACAAGGAGAAGCAGCCCAAGAGTCTGAGCTTCGCGAAGCTCCTCACCGACGCGCTGGTCAAGCACGACTACGCGGCAATCGGCCAGTTCCACCTGAAGAGCCTGTTCATCGGAATGATGCACTTTCAGGATAAATATAATCAGGATGAAGAGAGGCTTCAAAGATGCGATATTCATTATTTGACACCAGACCTTAGGATAATCCCATTCTGCAGCTTCAACGTCATACCGGAATGGTACAGAGACAGGATTCAACAGAAGTACGGCATGCCAATCGAAGCCTGGGAAGCCAAGACCGGCAGAAAGCTCGAAGACGGGCTCTACAGAGGAACGCTGAGGCGCGGCGGCCACGTGCAGGGCTGCGGCTGCGCAGCAGGCGAACACGGTGAGCCGCTGCCCATCCAGCCGATAACGGGTACCTAGATTCCGGTACCGCATCCGAGCCCTGTGGCAAAGGGGCAAGTCGCATAACCCATCCTGCAGTCCGCCGCCACGTTTGCTTTCTTTCGCTCAGAGCTTCGGGGCCTGGGCCCTCACGACGACCCTCCCTGCCCTGCTCGGCCTGGGCCTCATTCAAGTTCTACGCGGGCTCTTCCGTCCGAGGTATGGGGCGGCCTTCGGCCTCGGCATCTTCCTTTGGTTCTTCATTGACACGATCCAGGGCTCATCCGACCTGCTCGTGAACGAGGGCTTCCGCGGGGGACCGGCCCAGGCTGCCGTCGTCCTCCTGTTCGTTGCAGGGCTGCTGGTCTTCGTCCTGGTCGACAGGAATGCGCTGTCCTCAGCCCAGCCGACGGACGGATTCACGAGGTTCGCCCCGTTCCGGGTGGCCTTGGCCGTCGGCGTCCACGGCCTGGGGGAGGGACTCGCGTTCGGATATACAGCCTCCCAGACCGCAAGCACCGACCTCTTGGGCGCGTTCGGGGGATTTGGTCAGGGAGCCGCCTACGCCATGCACAAGGCGCTGGAGACGATGATGGCTGGGGCAATCTACGTGGCATACTCGTCGAGGGTCCCGAGGCCCGCCAGCAGGGCGGCGCTCGACCTTGTTTCGTTGACTGTAGTCTTCGCGCTGCCTTCGCTCCTGGGCGCGGCTGCGGGATACTACGCCGCCTTCGACGCAACCTTCGCATATGCCCTCGGAGGGGGGGCGGCGGCTTATGTGGCCCTTAGGCTGGGCCGGGAAGCCCTCTTGTCCGCTGAAGCGCCTTCACGAAAGGAAGCGCTCAAGGTCGCAATCGCACTCCTCGCCGGGTTCATTCTGATATATTCGGCCGCGCTCCTGCACAACTACGTAGGGTGAGTCGGATGACCCCCCGTCGGAGGCTCCTCCTGATAGTCGCGGTCGTTGTCGTGGCCGCTTCAACGGCGGCGCTCTTCTACGTCGTCGGGGGCGGGCCGTCTAGCGGGTGCACGACAGGACCGGGGGTGGGCAGCGGGGGCCAGACGCAGAATCTCCTGATCGTCGCCAGCATCACGGGGTTCAACGACAGCGCCGACCACGGCGTCCCTGCGAACTGCTGGCCCGTGATTCACATCCAAAAGGGGACCCTGGTCAACATAACGGTCTCCAACATCGACAAGCAGCCCCACGGCTTCAGCATAGACCACTACTATGACAGCAGCGTCGTGACCGTCGCTCCGGGACAGACCATCCATGTCTCATTCGTGGCGAACGAGACCGGCAACTTCCGCATCTACTGTTCCATCTTCTGCACGGTCCACTGGGCGATGCAGAGCGGCGAGCTGATAGTCGGCTAGCGGGCCCTACCGAAGAGACTTGCGCAGGTAGAGTATCACGGGCTCCCCGAGCCTGGCAAGAACCTCCCCGCGCTCGGAGAGGGCGTACCTCACCTTCGGAGGCCTCGACTCGAGGACTTCGCGCTCGAGGAATCCCAACTCCTCAAGATCCTTCAGCTTCTTCGACAGCACTCTCGGGCTGATCGGGTTCAGCAGCCTCTTCAGGTCTCCGAACCCCACAGACTTCATGGAGTAAGTCAGCATGATTATCTCGACCGACCACTTGCTGAAGACCTTCTTGGTGACGTCGAGGTTGACCCTTACCGAGCTAGGCTCCCCCCTGTAAGAGACCGCCCCCACTGCGCTGACTTCCCTGACGAATGCCGAGGCGACCTCGCCGAACCCGACGAACTTGTCCTCCAGCGGTTCCTCCTCTACGCTTCCTGCGGAACTTGAGCCTGGTCCGAGCGCCTTTCTCGTGACCTGCTCTTCGTCAGGATACAACCTTGATACAAGGCTACCCGGCGTTTTATAAACGAAAAGGGATCTCTCCTGCAACGCGTCCGGGTGCCACAATGCAGTCCGGTGGACCGAATCCCCAGGGCCCGCCCCTGATCGCCGACGCCGCCAATCCCCTCTCTGAAGCCGCTCCGCCTGCCGCCGTTCCATCGGCGTTCCAACCCGTTCGGGAACGGGTGTTCCTCGGGGTTCCTAATCACCCCTCGGCCGTAAAGGTGCGCCCATGAAGAAAACATACGTCGCGGCAATCGCGATCGTGGCGGCCTTCGTGCTAGTACTGGCGGCCGCGGTCGCACTAGTCCAATACCAAAGTCCAAATCAGTCAGGGTCGGGCAAACTCGCGATCATGGGCACTGACCCGGCGGTAGCAGCCTCCGGGGTAAGCTCAGCCACCATATCGTACAGCTCGGTCTATGCTCACACGGCGGGTTCCGACATGGCAAGCGGGTGGACCCAAGTGAGCGGATCAGGGTCGATGGACCTGATGGCCTCGCAGGGGACGGCGCAGACTCTTGCAACGTCGCAAGTCAACGCTGCCACCTACGACGCCTTCAAGTTCAACGTCGACTCCTGCAAAGTCGTCTACCAGGGGCAGAGCTACGTGACCACGGTCGCGTCCACAACGATCACCGCTGCATCCGAGAGCAAAGTCAACGTCAACTCCAGCGCCACTGCGGCGGCTGTGGTGGACCTGAGGACCTTCATTGAGAACACAGGCAGCTCTTCTAGCCCCCAGTTCGTCTTCAGCGCCACGGCCGTAGCAACAAGCGTTCCCCCGTCCACTGCGGCCACCCTCTCGCTGCAGCTGGGCGCCACCATCGACCTCTCTGCTCAGTCGTGGTGGAGCACCTTCATGACCCAGACGACCACCAACGTGAACGTCGCAGCCACCCTCACGGGCGGCTCCCTCGTCCTAAACCTGCAGAACAGCGGGCACGCAGGAGCCGAAGTCCAGGAGGTCATCGTGACCCCGGTCTCGGCCTCCACCTACGCCGGCGCGTCGCTCCCAGCATCCTTCAGCAGCTCCGCAGTCTTCACAGTCAGCAGCTCCGGGTCAGTCCAGCAGTCCTCATCTCTGCAGGCCACCGCCCTTCTTGACGGCGGGGCGACCATCAGCTCCGGGTCTATGACAACCCTGAACTTCAATGGAAACATAGCCATCGGGACGACAGTCGGGGGCGTCCGGGTCTCCGGGATCGTCTCGGGACAGGAATACATCGTGACCTGCATCGGCGCCAACACATACGCCAGTACTACCGTGGTGGCCTCCTAGGCCACCCCCCTTTGTTTTTCGAGGTCAGGCTTCTTTGCAGAAGAGCGAACCGAGCGTTCTTGGGGATGAAGACGCCCCCGAGGTGACCATCCCAGAGACGTCGGCCACGCTCAAGAAGGCGCAGCTGAGGCTGCTCATGAAGGAAAGGGAGGGCGTCGTCTCAAGGCTGGTCGAGCTCGACTACGCCATATGGACCCTGGAAGAGTTCTTCAGGGCAGGGATTCCCTGATGGGGCCCCCTCTCACGCGCTGGAACGCCCGTTCCACAACGTTCCTTATCCACGCGCCACGGCGTCCCCTCTCCATGAGCGTTCGCACAGGCCGGCGATGGCTCCCCATCATTGTCGTGTGCCTGCTCCTCGCGGGCATCTTCGCCCCCGTCGAGGCGCTCGGGCAGGCAAGCCCTTCGAGCCAGCAGCAGGGCCAGCTCGCACTGCTGGTCAGCGTGGCCGAGTCGTCCAGGACGTACGCTCACGGCGCCGTTGACTATGCGGCCTCAAGCGGCCTGTCCGTGGGCTCCGCGCAGGCCCGGCTGGCCCAGGGGGACTCACTCCTGTCCACAGCCCAGGCTGATCTCCAGGCCGGCGCGAACCTGGCCGCCGGCATAGAGTCTGCGCAGGCGGCGATGTCTGATTATTCGGCAGCGGCTGCGACGGCCAGCCTGACCCTCAGCAACGCCGGGCTCACCGCCTCGGTCGACTACGACGCGGCAGTATCCGCCGTCGCCGAGGTCAACGCGACAGTGAACGTCGTCGCTTCGGTCGCGGCCCAGGCGTGCGCGTCGGGGTCGACGGCCCAGGCCTTCGCGCAGGCGTGCGCCCAGGTTAGCGCCCAGGTCTCTGCCGCGAGGCTCGACCTCGCTCAAGCGTCCTCGCTCCTCGTCCGGTCCGACGGCCAGGTGGTGGCGTCTGCGGACGTGTCGCAGGCGCTTTCGCTGGTGGCGAAGGCGAGGGCGCAGGTCGAAGCGAGCCAGTCCGAGCTTCTCACCATCGCGTCATACACCTACGTGCTGCGCGGTCAGGCGTACGTGGCCTCGGTCGTGAATCCCCTGTCCGCCGGCGCCAACGCCACGATCAAGGCCGAGGGATCCGCAGTGACTAACCTCACGGACTACCAGATGAGCTGGACAGCCTATGCGCATGCGCAGGCCTCCGCGGTGACGAGCGTGAGCTCTGCGGCCTCCGCGCTCGGGACAGCCATCTCACAGGTGGACACAGGAGCGGTCGCAACGAGCATCAGCTCCGCCCAGTCCACTGCGGGGCAGGTCAACACGGAGATGTCTGCGCTGCTCGCCATCACCGCGCTCGCTGCCTTTCCAAGCGTCATCGCAGACATCGACGCGTGCGTGTCTGCGACGTCCTCATACGAGTCCGCCCTCGCCTCAGCGTCGACCTGGAGCAACGCGTATTCGCAGACGAGCGTCTCCGGGTTCGGCTCGTACCTGAGCACTGGCACTTCAGATTCCGCTGCTGTGCAGTCGGCCGGGAGCGCGTATGTCTCAGCGTACAACAAGGTCGTGCAGGACCTGTCTGGTCTTCTGACCGTCCCAGGCGTGCAGGCAATCTACAACATCCTGGTCGGACTGCCTGTGTCGAGCACCGTCAGCGGAGCGGACTCGGCTCTCAGCCAGGAGACCAGCGCCATGGCCACCGTGCAGAGTGGAATCTCCTCACTGAGCACGGCGGTCGCTTCCTCCGGGCCAGACATCATCGTCAGCAACACCCTGCTCGACGACGCAGCGGCTTCCAGCGCGCAGGGGACGATCTACCTCAACGCCACCGCGGCCGCAGCTCTGGCGCAGGTCTCCGCGTACGCCCAGGCAACTGCCCAGGCCGCGCAGGCCTACGTCGCCTCAGCCCAGGCCTGCCTTCAGACGACCATCGGGGGGTATGCCGACAGCGCCGCCTCTCTGGCGTCCTCCGGCACGGCGTTGGACACCCAGACGCAGGCATCCGTCAGCGTGACCGGGTCGGCGGTCGCGTACATCAGCAGCGACCTCAGGTTGAGGAGCTCCGAGGCGGCGACCGGCCGCGCTGATGTCGCGCAGGCGCTCCAGTTCCTCTCGAGCCAGAACGTCTCAGCTGGCGTCGCCGCGATCGCTCAGGCGTGCCTGGAGTTCCGGATGGCCTCGGCAGTTTCGGCCTAGACGTTTACGCCGCGCCGTTCCTTTCCTTCAGCGCTTCTATCTGGTTCTGCGAGCCTGCTTTCGTCACCTTGACATAGCCCAGCCGCTCGAGACGCTTGATCTGCCTCCAGGCGGAAGTCTTCGGGAGGGCGAACCTCGTCCTTATCTCGAGCTCCAGGACCTTCCCACCCTTCTCCCTGATGAAGTTCAGGACTTGGACGTCGTCGGGCCGTAGGCCTTCGCCTGCGAGGCCCGCGCCTCTGTTCCTCCACCACCGGAAGGATAACCCCGCCGCGGCCGCCGCGACGGCGGCGACTGTCAGGATCTCCAGCAGTTCGACGCTTGCGCCCAGGAGGCCTCCCGGCGTCCCCTGCCCTGAAGTCGGCTGGGTCCCTGTCGTCGTGGCCGTCGCCGTGCCGAGGGACACCCCGTACCTGATCTTCCAGGCTCCAGGCGGCAGGGTCACTTCGGGTGACGCGCCTGTCTTGTTGAACGAATACGGCGTCCCCGAGACCGAGACCAGGGTCGAGAACTGGGGGAGTACCACGGTGGAGTTGTAGGCCGCGGCAAACGCCAGAGTCCACACTGTCCCGTTCTTCGCGGTCAGGCTGTCGGTGTCGTAGCGGACGGTCACCGAGCTGGCGCCGAGGGTGTACACCGTGATGTTCGTCCCTCCCGAGTTGAAGCTGTAAGACAGAGGGGACCCGTTCTGGTCGGTCGCGACCAGGTTGGAGACCACGCCGGAGAGAAGCGTCACCTGGACCGAGGTTGCTCCCGTGTCAGCCTGCATGACCTGCGCCACGTTGACGTAGCCATCCGAAGAGACGGTGAGGCCCAGGGGCTGGCTGGCGCTCGAAGCCGCCGTGGAGGGTGAGAGGAGCAAGACCAGGACTGCTACGAGAAGCGCTGGCGCGAACCGGTTCAAGCCGTGTGATTCGGCAGTACATCCGGCTTGCTAAAAGGCTGACTGAGGCGCGCTCAGTACGACCCGAGGGGCTGCTGGCACGTGATGTCCGAAGGCGTTATCGGCTGATTCGTCGCAGAGATTGAGGGGACGTTGTACACTATGGTGAACTGCGTGCTGTTGGTGGCCGACTGGACCGCTATCGAAAGATTCACGTTCGAAAGGCTGGCTGTCTCCGGACTGATTGTGAAGGGGAGGAAGATCGTCTGACCGCTCGTCAAGCCCGACAGCTTTAGCTCGCAGACCGGCGTGTTCGCAGCGTCTGTGGCCGGCGAAGTCAGCTGGGAGAAGAGCGGAACATAGCTTCCATTATTCCACTGCACCCGGAAGGCGAACTCTGTCCCGTTGAACGAGGAGTAGACCACGCTGGCGTAGTCCGAGAAGGGCCTCACCTGGGCAGGAAAGCTGTCCGACGAGTATGCCAGGTATCCGATGAAGAGCCCAAAAGCGGCCGCTCCGACTATCGCGGCCACAACGATCACCCTCGTCGCCGAGAGGCGACCACTTCGCATCCGGGTCCCGCCCCTACCTGAGGTCGTCAAGCCTGGACGATGAGCGCATCAGGGAAAGCATCCTGTCGAAGTATGACTCTAGAGAGGCACGGAAGTCCGCCTCGCTGAGGTTCGGCTTCGACTTCTCCAGGAACTCCTCCAGCCAGTTGAATTCCTCTTCGGCATGGAGTCCGAGCGCGTTGAGGAGGCTCTTGTTCCTGAAGTACATCTCCGTGTCGTCATGGTTCGTCCGAGTGGTCCAGTCGGCGAGCTTCCTCCTTTTCAGCGATGCCACAGCGAATGCGTTCCTGCAGAGCAGGCCCGCGTCCGCGACCGGGTCTCCTGAAGGCTGGTCTGAGATCCATTCGGCGAAGAATCGCCTCGCCATCTCGCGCTCCTTCTCTTCCATGACCTCGAACACCACGTCGTCGACTAGCACGTTCTGCAGGTGGTTGAAGGCGTCCACGAGGTACTCGGTCTCCTTGACTCTGAGCCCGTCCCGCTCCTTCAGCTCCTCCAGGACGCTCTCGAGGAGAGCGCTGTCGTGAGAGCTGGCCCCCTGCTCAGCGAAGTACACGTGGGACAGCTCGTGCAGGACCAACCCTCCCAGCATCTCGGAATCCAGGGCCCATTCCGAAATCAGGATCTTGTGGACCTCCCCCTCCTTCCTCGCATATCCCATTATCGCAAGATCGGGTTCAACCTCCAGAACGACCTTCGACCTGACCACGTACCCCTTCTGCCTCATCCGCTCGAGGGCCCAGTCAAGCGTGCTCTGCAGCGTCCTGTCCGTGCTCGCCGCCCGCATGGTTCTTCGGCCGAGCGCTGCGACACACGGATAAACATCTCGGTCGCGAACGACGACGAGCCGCCGGCAGCAAGACTATTCTACATCCAGGACGGCCAATCCATCATGGGTCTGAGGCGCAGTCTTGCGGGCGGCATGGCGGTGGCTGGAGGCCTGCTGATGCTCGTGAGCGGGTACACCTCCAGAGGGTTCCTCTACACGGCCCTCGGATATGCCGAGCCGCGCATTTCTGACTTCCTGTCAGGGGCCGTCGCCAGTGCGGTCGTGTTGGCAATCGTCGCCGTAGAGGCCATCATCGCGCTGGGAGGGTTGAGCGTCCTCATCGGCGGCCTGACAATCATGGTCGACCATGTGACCACTGGAAGGGTGTTGATCTACCTCGGGGGCGGCGCGGGGTTCCTGGGGTTGCTGGTCTCTCTCGGCTATTCCGCGTACAAGCTTGGAGGGGTGGACCCGCTCATCTCGTACCTCCCCTATTGGGTGGGTCTGGCCCTAGCTGTAGCCGGCAGGCGGTTGGCCAAGGGGTCATGACACCAAGACTGGCAAGCGGCCCGAGGCGGTCCACGAAGATCGGGGACTCGATCATCGGGTGCCGCTTCAGCATGAAGCCCAAGGGTGGCAGGTTCAGGCGGCTCTTCACGCAAGCTGCACGGAGGCCGCCCCCCGAGACCCCGAAGATAACGACCGTCCGCAGCGTTTCGCTCTCGAAGAGACCGACCAAGACGATGGTCGGCCTCACGAAGTACTCGCGGGTCAGGTTCTTCTTTCTCACGCATCCGCGGCAGACAATCACCTTCTACGCCGGACTCTTCGACGCCCTCTCCGACCCGGCAGCCACCGCAGTGATCGCGCACGAGCTGGCTCACGCATGGCTGAACGAGCACGTCAGGCCGGAAGAGTCGAAAGGCCGCGAGACTGAGGCTGATGAGCTCGCGAGGGAGTGGGGTTTCGGCCCCGAACTCGACGCTCTTGACCGCGAGGCCGAGACCGTCGGTCCAGGCTAGATCTCAGTGGTAGATTGTCCCGTTCCCGCTCTGTCGTGGCGGCGCCGAGGGGAGCGCCTTTGCTTGAAGCTCGGAGAGGTCCACCTCGAAGCCTGCCATCGCCCCTAGCGCCGCGAGGAGCCTGATCACCGACCTCACGTGGGGGCTGGGCTCCCCGTGGTCGACTGACAGCTTGTACCCGCGCATCCCCACATCTTTCGCCATAGCGACGACCATCGAAGCGAAGAAGGGCGCAGGCTCTTCTGCGAGCACTCGGACGCCGTGCTTCTTCAGCTTGGCCACGCCGACCGCGTCAGTGGCGAACCCGCTTGCCAGCGGCTCGGCCTCGGGCGGGAGGGGATTCTCGGCCCACCTTGCTCCGACAGAGTACAGCTCGCCGACCCCCATCTGCTTCGCCTTCCTCAGAAGGAACTGCGCGAACTCGTACTGCTCCTCCATCGGGCTCGCATCCCCAGCGAAGAGGACGATGTCGCGCTTGCCCCTGCTGAGGTAGAAGCCACACTCCGGGAGCGTCGAGAGGCCGTCCTCCCTGACGAGCACCTCCGGGGGGAAGGCGGAAGCGCGTACCGTTCCGATCTTTTCGAACTTCATCTTCTTCAGCATGTAGTCGGCCAACTCCCTCGCCTGGGAGTAGAGGGCTCTGTACTGGGGCATCGACGTAGAGACGGCGACCACCATCGCAGGGTTCTTCGCCCTGAATTCAGTACCCTCGTAATGGATCCACAATTTGAGAACTGCGGGAGAGCGGTCCCGCGTATTTAACCCTCGGGGCAGAGACAAGGCAATCGCGAGTGGGCCCTGTTACGTTCTCTGGGGGTGGCCTCCCGCGTCCTCCCTGTTACGGGGCTGGAGGTGGCTTCTTGACGGGTGCGGGACTTCTGAGCCTCTTGTTCGTGTTCGGTCTCTGGCTATTCCTTGCGGGGGCCATGTGGCTTGCGTTCGAAAAGAAACCAAACCAGAAACACCAGACCCAATCCCAGTTCAAAGACCATGAGGGCCTTCCCTCCAAAGGGAGAGAACTTGAGGAAGAGGACAGGCAATGCAACAAGGAAACCGGCAATCGAGAGATAGACAGAAACGACCCCGAACACACGGGAAAATCTGTCGCTCGGATTTCGCCCCCAGTTCATCAGGAGGATGCTTCCAAGGACGGCGAAAAGACTCGTTGCAACGAGAGACCCAGAGAGAGCGAGGAAGTAGTAGTGCGAGGAAGGGAAGGGCCAAGGCGAGAAGGATGGGCTCGGAAGCGGGGCAGAGAAGAGCCGGATATTTCCAGCAAGGACAGCAAGCACCGCGAACGAGATTCCCCCGACCAAACCGAGGAGCAGAATCGCGTTCGACCGGAATTCCTCGTCTCGCTTGGCTTGGGGTTTATCGGGCGTTGCGCTCAACGAGAGGTCTTGGCCTTCGGGTATTCTCCCTTAACTCTTCGCATGGCTCGCGTTCTGTATCAAGG
>DAIDAO010000051.1 GCA_027310575.1 bacterium
GCGACAGCCTTCCCGGAGAGCCCTTCTGATATCGCGGATGCGAGCGCCAGCTGGTCGTCCAGGGTGATTTCGCCGCAGTCGACCTGGATCAAGCAGGCGTTCGGGGGCCTTCAGGCGGTTAAACCGCTCGGTCAGGTGCCCATCGACGTTGATATCGACGTCGATTCTTTGTTGCACCACATCCGCTTGCTTTCCTGAGCGTGGGCCATGTGCACGCCTAGGTCGAAAAATGGTGCAACCGTCAGAAGTGGTGCAATTACCCGGGACTCTGAACGAGATCGTTCCAGCCTTTGGCCACCTGCCAGGCCTGCTTGACGAAGCCCCCCTGGGGTGGTCTCTCCGGGATCGACTGGAGCTTGAGCTGGTACACCACAGCGGTCTTCTGGTGCTTGGCGTCCCATACCGTAACGCCCCTCTCCAGGAGGCCGAGGTCGAGGAGCTTCCTGACCAGCTTGGTGTAGAAGTTGTGATAGCTGTACTTGACGCCGAGCTTCCCTGTCTCCAAGTCCTTGGCGAAGAAACGCATCTCCCTTCTCGTCATGGAGAGGGTGTTGGTCTGCTTCATCCTGTCGATCGTCAGCTTCGCGGCCTTCACGGTCTCGTCCCGCTCCCCGAACAGGAACGACAGGACGTTCCCCTTCCCGACCGAGTCGGTGCTCCACCACAGTTTGATGCTCTTGGAGGACATCTGTCCTGTTCCCCTCCGGGGTTCAAAATTAGAGGTGGTGTGTGTTTTGGCTGACCGCCCGGTCAAAACTAGGAGGTCAGGCGTCCTCTGTGCGTCCGTGGGAAAGTCTGGTCTGACCCGTCCGTGCAAAAACCCGGCCGCAAAGCCGCCTCCCGTTTGTCCCCTCGGAGGGGAACCGAACATGCCGACCGGTCGATTTTGTTAGTGTCCGTAGAAGGTCATAAACCGGCCCCCCAGACCAAAGAATCCCCATGGCTTGGCAGCCGGTTTTCTGGCCGCAGTTGGTGACCTTCTAGGGACACAGGGGAAGCAGAAGATTCCGCGCGACAGGGGACGAACAGCCCCCGAACAAAATCCGTCCACGACAGGGCATTTGTTGGGCGTAGACACCATGCCTCCCCGGCCCAACAAGTCGGGCTCCCGGAGCATTTTCGTTCGGGGGCGACCCGGCCCGCTCTAGCCGGACGCCTGCGCGGAGGGAGCTGACATGGCGTTGGCGTACCTCTTGCTCGCGATAAAGAACACGAAGAACGCGACCAGGCCCACCGCGTACAGCCCGCTGGCTATGATGAACGGGTACTCCAGCAGCCCGACCCCCAGGAGGTACCCCCCGAACGACGTGCTGACGCTGTTGGGGAGCCTGAATATCGTGTTGGTCGCCGCGCTGACGAGCCCCCGCTGCTCCGGCGGGAAGATGCTCATGGAGAAGGAGTCCATGAGGGGGCCGTTCATGTTCATGAGGCCTGAGCGGATGACGTACAGCAGGGCCGCCAGGTTGAGGTCTGGGACGAACGCCATGCTGAGCATGAATATCATCGAGGACCCGGCGGTGATCTCTATGGCTGCGAGCTGGCCGAACTTCTTGGCCATCCGCGGGGCAGCGAGCGCCGAGAGGCCGATGAGGATGTTCGAAACCGCCAGCACAGGGCCGCTGTAGGAGTCAGGCGCGCCGAACCTGAACAGGAACCAGGTCCCGACCAGCGGGATGATGAAGCCTGCGCCGAACCCTATCGAGCCGCCGACGAACCCGAGCTTCGCCAGCGTGCCCATGTTCTTCAGCCCTGCGAACTTCTTGCCGGGGTTGTGGGTCTCCTTGTGGGTCCAGAGGACGGCCACGACCCCTGCGGGGGACACGAAGCTAAGGAGCCCCAGTATCAGGAGGAACGACTCGTGGAGGGAGTTGATGGAGAGCGCCAGCGGGCCGGAAACGAAGGGGAAGAGCCCCGGGACGATGAGCCCGGCCCCGGAGGCTACGTTGGCCATGACGAAGGAGTAGGAGAACACCCTGTTCCTGGATGCGACGTCTGTGAGGTCGGCCAGCAGCGCGTTCCAGACCGATACCGTGGAGCCCTCTGCGAACCCGAGTACGGCAGACGCTACGACCAGGTAGGTGAAGTCGGTGGTCAGGGCGTACATCATCAGGCCGACCGAGCCGGCGAGCGAGCCCGCGACCAGTATCAGCTTCCTGCCGTAGATGTCGGAGATTATGCCCAGAGGGATGGACGACGCCACGACCAGGACACCCTGTGTCGTGATGAGGATCCCCACCTGGAACGGCGTGAACCCTACCGTCGGGAGCCAGGCGCTGATCGCGACCTGGAGGAAGCCGATGTCGAGGAAGATCGGCGCGAGGGCGAGGATGAGGAGGTTGGCCCTGGCGTGCGAACTTCTCGCGGCTGCGGAGGGGTCGTTGGATGCCAGAAGGACCCGCACGACTTAGGGATAGATGTGCTTTCGCGGTAAGCAGTCACCGACCGTAGAGGGCTGTCAGAAAGAGATCCTGTCACGGGAAAGCCGCTATCTACGTCGATATCTAGCTCGATATGCCCTTCCGGGCGCCCGAAAAGGTCAGCATGTCCCCGTCGGCCTGATCATCAGCTCGAGGGCGAGCGCAGCCATAGCCGTGGTCTCCGTGTTGACGCTCCCGGTCGGGGAGAGCGGGGGCGCGCTCAGCGAAGTGAGGTTCGGTGCGTAGCCCGAGGCGAAGCCGTCTGTGGAGTTGGACTGCATGTAGAGCAGGACGCCTGTGGCGCTCGGTATCCCGCTGGACTTGGCCTGTACGCCGAGGCAGTACGCGGCGTAGACGTAGAGCGCGAGCTTGTAGGTCTGGTAGACGTGATACGACTGGGAGGACGGGGTGGTGTAGGCGAGGTCTGCGAAGCCGGAGCCGTCGTAGTCCTTGGCGGCCTGGTCGAAGTAGCTTGCCGCAGCGCTCGAGTTCCCCAGCCTGTGGTAGTAGATGGCCTGCAGGAACAGGAGGTCAGCGTAGTCCTGCGACGCGCAGGCCGGGCTCTGGTCGTTGGAGGCGCTCATTATCGTGGCAGAGCCTCCGCTCGGGGGCGGGGTCCCTGCCGGGGACCAGGTCAGCGTGTAGTCCGCGGAGCAGCTGAACGAGGCCTTCGTCGAGTTCAGCGCGGTATACTGGCTGAGCAGGAGGCCCGAGGGCATCGTGGCCGCGTACCCTCCCACCGCTGTTTCGAGGGCGGAGGCGAAGCTGGCGGTGGACGAGTTGCCTGGGTCGTATCTCGACAGCGCGAGCGCGGCCAGGTAGTTGTCAGAGTAGAGCCAGAACCTGGGGCTCCCTGGGGTCTCCGGGATCAGGCCCACTGTGACGTCGTAGTTGCGCGCGAAGTAGTCTACGGTCCTGTTCAGCCTCACCTGCAGCGGGGACGCGGGCGGGTTGTAGAACACGGGGAGGAACGACAACACGAGGATGACCGCTATCATGACCACGAGTATCTGGTACCTCAGCTTCCTGTACCAGGGCTTGCGGACCGGGGCGGCCTCCATGTGGGAGCGCTCCGGGGGCCTGTTCTTAAGCGGAGCAGCTACGGGATCTTCTTCCTGACCCTGAGCGTCCTTCGGGCGAGCTCGGTCACGCGCCTGTCGTGCGTGGTCACGAATATGGTCTTCCCAGCGGTCATGTTGTCGCCTCTGAGAAGGCCGAGGACCACCTCGGACATCAGAGGGTCCAGCGCCTCGGTCGGCTCGTCCAGGAGCAGTATGGGCGGGTCGTTCACCAGGGCCCTGGCGAAGGAGACCATCTGCCTCTCCCCGACGCTGAGCGTCCCGACCACCCTCTCTGCCTCCCCCCTTATCCCGACCCTGGCCATCACCTCGTCCACCCTCCGCCTGCGGTCGTCGCGCTGGACTCTGGCGAAGAGGAGCGGGAGCTCGACGTTCTGGCACACAGTGAGCTCGGGGATAAGGGTCTGGACCTGCGGGACCAGCCCTATCATCTTCGCCCTGTAGACCGCGAGGGAGTCTTCGTCCATCTTCGTGATGTCCTGGCCGTAGACTGTGATCGTCCCCGCGCTGGGGCGCTCGAGCCCTGCGAACATGTTGAGCATCGTGGTCTTCCCGCTCCCGATCGGCCCCTCTAGTGCGACGAAGGTCCCCCTGAGGAGCTGGAAGTGCAGGTCGGCGTAGATCTCCCCAGTGCCGTCGGGCCCGTATGACTTCCTCACGTGGTCGAGCTCGATCGCGAACCTGTCGTGGTTGACCTGCTGAGTCTGCCTCTGCAGGACCCTGACCCCTATCTGCGCCATACCGCCCTCGCCCCGAGGAAGATGCCCGCCGACATCCCTGCCGCGGCTGCAGCTATCACGGCGGCGAGCTGGACCAGCATGGTCCCTCCGAGGGCGCCCCCTCCGAGCGCGGCCCCGAGCATCGCCCCAATGACCCCGCCGAGCGCAGCGCCGCCTGCACCGTACCCGACCATCGAGACTACGACCGCGGACGACACGCTCCCCCTGCTCGCGCCTATCGAGCGGAGGTTCGCGACCACCTGGCTGGAGCGCGAGAACACGTCCAGGGAGACGGCCGACGACGCGGCAGCGAGCGAAGCTATCACCACCGCTAGGAGGACGAACTCGCCACCGAGGCCGACGTACTGCATAGCCACGGCCGCGTTAAGGGCGACCCCGGCCGCCATCGACGCGACCACCAGGCGGGTCGACGTCGAGATCTTCAGGCTGCGCGCGACCATCTGCGTGGCCGTGACAGTCGCCTCCCTGCTCATGCCGCCTCGCTCCCCGAGAGAGGTTCCAAGGGCAGTCTCATCTCACAATCGAGAGCTGCCGAAGGCTACTCTGCGGTCGCCTGCGCTGCCTTCTGGACTGGTGGCTGTGCTACCTGCTTCTGCGGTTGCTGCTGTGGCTGCTGCTGGGATATCGGCTCTGTGGCTGACTTCAGCATCTTGCCGAGGTCCTCCATCTCCTGGGAGTTCCTCTTCTGCATGGCCTGACAGCACTCGACCGCGACCCTGTAGGCGGCCTCGTCTATCTCGCCAGCGCGGTATTGGACCTTCACGTTGACGAGGAACCTGTCGAGCGTCTCCCTCTGCCCCTCCAGCTCGCCGATCCTCACCACCATGCCTTCGGCGAGGGACTTGTAGTTGCCCTGGATCTTCGAACCCTCGTCCGTGTACTTCGCCATCATCTCGTCGAACAGGGTCCTCGGTATCTCCCCCTCCTTGGCGAGCTCCTGGAGCGCCTTCGCCCTCCTCCGGACGCCGTCGATCTCCTTGCCCAGGGAGTCGCACTCCACCTTCCAGGCGGGGATCAGCACGAACCCGTCCGCAGTCGACACTATCCTTTCACTGGGGTACTCAGTGAACTCTCCGTTCCCCTGGTCCACCCCGACAGATTTGAGGTCCCCGGAGGTGTCGACGGAAAATCCGACAACAAAACCGACGTACCTCCCGTAGGTGTCCTTCACCGGCCTGTCAACCAGCTTTTCGAGTGCTTCCGCTCGCATGATTGTGTAACCGCGTCGAACGGGTTATAGTGCGAGGTGTGAATTTCGGCGGGCAAACAGGTCAAAAAGTGAGCCCGAATGGCTTAGGCCGAGGGTAGTTCCGGTCTGTAGCCGCACGAAGCCGAGTCGTGCAGCCTTGAAAGGGCAGAGTACGCGAAGTTGGCCAGGAAGGTCACGGGCGGGCAGCCCGCGAGCGCAGATGAAAGGAGCTTCCCGGCAGGGAGGAGCTCTGCGAGCGGGGGGAGCGCTTCAGCCCCGCTCCATGTGCGCCCTTCGGCTGATACGAGGTGGAACGACCTGTGGCGCCTCGCGGGAGGGACTCGGTCCAGTCTCCCGGTGCGGTCAGCATCGTCAAGGCCCAGATAGCAGATCCTCCGCCCCACGTCGAGGAACTCCACGCAGCTCCTGAACCGGGCGCACGGGCCGCACCCGGAGTCGTAGACGAGCGTGTACCTGTTCACAGTGTCGATCTGCAGCCGTCGGCCTTAAACCCCTTCCCAGACGCCGTTCCCGAGCAGGAGGCGGCCGAGCCTCATGATTATCGACTGGTTCGGGGCTGTCTGGAAGTAGAGGTCCAGGTTCACCAGCCCGCGGGGATGGTTCGCGCCCACGCCGAGCCTGAGCAGCGGCTTGTTGGCGCACTGTGAAGCCACGCCTGCCAGGAATCTCGCACCGTCCTCAGCCGAGGCCCCGGGCGATGCCTGGAAGGCCATGATCTCGCCGCTGTCGACGTCTCTGGCCAGCCAGACGTGGAACGAGCCCCCTCCCATGCTCACGTCTGAGCCGTCGATCGCCACCGACCGCCTGTACTTCCGCTCGTCCTTCGGGAGGCTGGTGGTCAGCGAGAAGTACGCGTCCCTCGCCGCGATGTACGACATCCCCCCCATCATCTTCGCGACTTCCCTGTAGGAGTACCCCGAGTTGCAGAGTGCGGCCGCGACGACCTTCTTCAGCACAGGGACCTTGTTCCTCCTGAAGGCGCGCACCGAGACAGCCCACTCGCTGAGTATCGAGAGGGGGCCGGCCTGCTGAATCTGCACGGCGTCCGCCATTACCGAGGCCAATTCCTGCCGTTAAGATAGCCCGGGGTCGGGCTTAGGGGAGAAGCTCGAATTAACTTAACAGAAAGCTAACGGGGTTTACACCGCGTCTAGGCGACGAGGAAGAGGTAGTAGAACGCGACCGCGGTGGGGACGAAGGTCGCCACCCAGACGGGGATGCTCCACCGCCACACCTTGGCGCCGTCGAGCGGGCCGAGCGGCAGGAGGTTGAACAGGGCGAGGAAGAAGTTCACGTAGCTCCCGAGGACGCCCGTGTACCCGAGCAGGCTGCCGGCGGGCGAGAATATCGCGAACGGGAGGAAGAGGATGCCGATGACTATGTTCACGAGCGGCCCGGCTATGGAGATCTGGCCGTTCTCCTCCTTGGAGATGTTCATCCCGGATATGTAGGTCGCACCAGGCGCAGCGAAGATGAACCCGATGAGCGACGTGACCAGGGCGAGGACCAGGCCCATGGGCCACATCCTGAACTC